>DATBWD010000305.1:0-9699 GCA_036515015.1 Tepidiformaceae bacterium | reverse complement strand
GGCCATTGGCAAGGACGTCGGAGACTGGGACGCCCTCGATACCGGCGCCTTCTACTGCCGCCCCGAGGTCTGGGATGCCCTCGAAGAGATCCCACGCGGCGCCGAGCTTTCGGTGCTCTTCGCCCAACTGGCCGCCCGGGGACTCCTCCACGCGGCCGATGTCTCCGGCGCTTTCTGGTACGACATCGACACCGTCGAAGACCTGGCGGTCGCCACAGCCCTTATCGCCGGCGGCGCGGCGTGAACTATGACGGCATCGTCTCGCGCTACCTCAACCGGCCCCTCTCCAGGCCCATCGCCCGGGCCCTCAGCGGGACCAGCATCACCCCGAACGCCGTCACTCTCTTCACCCTGCTCCTCGCTGTCGCGACAGGCGGCCTCGTCGCGGCCGGCTGGAACATCGCCGGCGGTATCGGCATCCAGGCCGTCAGCGTCATCGATGGCGTCGACGGCGAACTCGCGCGGCTGAAGCGGCTCGCCTCTCGCTTCGGGGCCGTCCTCGATGCCGTCGTCGACCGCTACGCCGACGCCCTGATCATCGGCGGCATGACCATCTTCGCCTTCCGTTTCGAAGACTACCCCCGCCCCGAAGTCATCGGCATGCTCGCCCTCAGCGGGGCCCTCCTCGTGAGCTACAGCCGCGCCCGCATCGAAGCGTCGCTCCTTCGCCCCGGCGAAGGCGGCAGCAGCCCCCGCCTCAACGACTCCGTCTTCGGCCTCGCCAGCCGCGACGTCCGCTCCCTCGTCGCCGCCATCGGCACAATTGCCGGCCAGTGCTACTGGACCCTCGCCCTCCTCGCCGCCATGAGCCTCCTCACCGTCGCCTGGCGCCTCGTGTACCTTCGCTTCGCTCGGAGGGAGGAGGGAGGAGGGAGGAGGGCCGGCGGCGAAAGGCAAGAGGCCAGAGGCGAGAGTGACGCGCCGTAGCGCAGGACGGCGTGGCGCCACAGAGCGGACCAAGACCCGATCCCGTAGACTCTGCCGCGTGAGGGAGCTGCCGTATCGGCGGTTGCAGGTATGGACCAAGGCCCATGAGCTTGGGTTGGCTGTCCTGGAGTTGGCTGAACGGCCTCCAATCTCCAGGGCGTTTTTCTTGCGGGATCAATTGTGCTCCAGCGCAATGTCCGTTCCAGCCAACATCGCAGAAGGTAGCGGCCGCGGGACGAGCGTCGATTTCGCCGGGTTCCTCGACCGCGCTCGTGGCTCCTTGTTCGAGTTGGACATGTGGCTCTACACAACTCAGCGACGTGGTTGGCTCAGCGACGAGGACTACGACGCGTTCGCTGAACGCATCCATGAAGTGAACGCCATGCTCTTCGCCCTGAGAGACACACTGCGCAATCGGGAAACGCCCGCCCGACGGAATTTGTAAACGGGCTCTCGCCTCTCGCCTCTCGCCTCTCGCCTCCTCCCTACCTCAACCGTAAAGCGAAGGCCCCGCCCCGGTCCGTCGCTTCTACCCGGATCGTGGCGGGCCCGCTGGCATGACTGAAGGTCACGGTCGTCCGTCTCGGCCCGTCGGGCGAAAGGCGATATTCCGTCTCGCTCCCGTCCACGAACACCCGCGCCTCCCCCTGCTGCTCCATGACAACGAAGTAGCGCCCGGCCGAGGGCAACTCCACCGTCGCCTCCACGATCAGTCGCCAGCCATCCGCGGGCATCCCGGGCAAGGGCGACCCCGAGAACGCGAAATCCACCTCGCTGGTGGTCGCCCGGCTGATGACCTGATCGCTGCCGCCGGGCACCGGCTCGATGTAGAGCACGGTCCATTCCTTCGGCACCGGCATTGGCTGCGACGGCTCCAGCGGTCCCGGTGTTCCCCCGGCCCCGGCGCCCCCCGGAATCACCTGAATCCCATGGGCAATGGGACGCTGCTCGATGTTGCCGTTCGTCTTCGACGGGTCGAGGAACGTCGCGGCAACCGCCACCGCCACCGCGAACAGCACCAGCCCAACTATGTCTCGGAAGCCAACGGGGGACATCCCATCGATTACAACACGCGCGGATGGCGGGCGCGATAGGGAGATCCCCTCGCCGGGCATCCGCGCTCCCAACACTCCTGCTATTCTTTGCGCTGGTGGCCGCACGGATCTTCATTGCCCGCCACGGACAGACCGTCACGAATCGTGAGGGCCGCTTCTGCGGCCATTCCGAGACCGACCTCACGCCTCTTGGCATCGAACAGGCCCGCGCCCTCCGCCGCCGCCTCGATGGGATCGAGATCCACGCCGCCTATACCAGCGACTACTCGCGTGCCATCGAAACCGCGCGATTCATCCTCGACCAGCGCGCTATCACGCCCGTCATCGACCCCGCCCTCCGCGAAATCCACTACGGCGAATGGGAACTCCGCAAGGAACGGGCCGTCCGCCGCCTCTACCCCGAGGCCTACCGCCTCATGCGCGAACGCGACCCCGACTGGCAACCGCCCGGCGGCGAAACCCTCGAGGCCGTCCGCGCCCGCACCTTCGGCGCGCTCCAGCGCATCATCCGCCGCCACCGCGGCCGCAATGTCCTCGTGGTCACCCACGGGACAGCGATCAACTGCATGCTCTCCCTCGTCCTCGGGGCGCCGCTCACCCACGTCTTCAGCTTCGATGTGACGAACTGTGCCCTCTCGGAAGTGGCCGTCCGGCGGGGGCGGCCCGTCGTCACGCTCCTGAACGACCGATCCCATCTCGCTGGAATCGAGTCCTCCGCCGAATGAACGAAAGCGACGGGCCCGGCTCGTGATCCCCGTCGGCGACAGCCCCCGCAGCCGCACGACCCCGTGGGTGACCTGGGCCATCATCCTGGCCAACATCGGCGTCTGGATCTACATGCTGTTGCTGAACGCCGCCGTCACCGAGGACCGGGGTGGGGCCCGCTCGCAATCCACCGCCCAGGCGAACGCTGCCTGCTATGGCTTCCAAACCAATGCCACTGACCTCGATCGGTTCATCTGCACGTGGGGCTTCCAGCCGGCCGAATTCCTCGACACCGTCCAGGGCGAGGCAAACGTCGAGCCGGGGCGGGTGGAGGTCCTCTTCTCGATTATCAGCAGCGTGTTCCTCCACGCCGGCTGGCTCCACATCATCGGCAACATGCTCTTCCTCTGGGTCTTCGGCGATAACGTCGAAGACCGCCTCGGTCACTTTCGCTTCCTTGCCTTCTACCTGGTGGCGGGAATCGTCGCCGCGCTCGCACAGACCCTGTTCGATACCTCGAGCGTCGTGCCGGTCGTTGGCGCCAGCGGCGCCGTCGCGGGGGTCCTCGGCGCATACCTGATCTACTACCCGAAGGCGACGGTCAACGTCGTCATCCCGTTCTTCATCCTCATCTTCATCCCCCTCCCCATCCCGGCGGTCATCATGATCGGCCTCTGGTTCATCCAGAACCTGCTCGCCGGCGTCGCCACCATCTACGACCCGGCTGCTCCGGATTCCGGCGTCGCCTTCTTCGCCCATATCGGCGGCTTCGTGTTCGGCGCCCTCACCATCCTGCTCTTCTTCCGCGGGGCCGGCCGCAGGGCCCCGCCGTCCTGGCGTTAAGCCCCCTTCGGGTGGTTTTCGCAGAATTAGAGCGATTACTGAGTTCGAGATTGTCGAAAGGTTCGACCGTGCGGTAAACTCGCCCGCATCCCAGAGTCATGCTCGCTCCACCCTCCCGTGGTGGCAGCCTCGGAGGTTGGCCCATGCCTGTATTCCCGTCGGTCGAATGGTTCCAGACCGCCGCCGACCTGCTCAACAAGTCCGATAGCTTCAAGCGCCTCGGCACCTGCGACGCTGAAGTCGGCGTCCAGGTCGACGACCGCTACTACGAGATCGACTTCGAAGCGTTCGAAGTGAAGGACGTCCGCGAAATCGACCCCCGCCGCGCCGAAGAACTCGACTTCGTCCTCGTCCAGCCCTACGACCGCTGGAAGGCCATGCTCGAAGACATCCGGCAGCACGGGCGCGCCACCCACGATTTCACCCTCAACTCCCTCGACCTCAAGAGCGAACAGGAATTCGCCGTCGGCAAGGACTACCACCGCCGCGACGCCTTCTACCGCTTCAATCAGACCTTCCAGGAATATTTCGACAACACTTCGAAGATCGAAACCCAATTCCCGAACTAGCGGCGCGCCTTCGAGCGCCAGCGTCCGCCGGTCCCCGTCCCGGCTGCCTGCCGCTGTTCGGCCACAGGCAGGAACTGCTGGCCCTCCATCACGAGGGGCTGCAGCACCCGCAGCGCGGAACACAACGACTCTCCGACTTCGCGCCCCAGCGCAGGCGTCAGCCGCTCGAAACGCCATGTCCGGTGCAGCCGCCGCCACGAAGCCGTCCACTCCTCCAGTTCCCACTCGGGCCCGAGTCCCGCCATCACTTCGGCCGCCCGCGACGCGATGAGCGCGGCCCATGCGTCGTTCAGTTCCACCGGGCCTTCGAAATGCAGTCCCAGTTCCACCAGTCCTCGCCCCACGTGTGGCTGCAGTTCGAAGTGCACGTTGGGGTCGCCGTAGTGCATTTGCAGGATTGTCCACATCACCCGGCGCTCGGGCCGCGGGAACTCCGCCGGCAGGCCCGCCAGTGCCAGGTCTTCGGTGTAGAAAAGAAACTCGCGCGCCTTCAGTGTCCCGTCCCGGTGAGGCATGCCCCCAAGTCTAGCGCGATCGCCACTATCGACGGCGCACGCCCCACCTTCGCTACACTGGTTGGAACACGTGCCTCCGGCCGCTCACGGTCCGGGAGCCGCGTCCCGCGCGAAGATGCCCCCATGGTGCGCTTTCGCCCGCCGCCACTCGCCCGTTCATAAAGGGGGGCTCGCCCGCTCATGCGACATACCAAGATCGTCTGCACGCTCGGCCCGGCATCGAGCCACCACGACACGGTGGCCGCCATGGTCCGGGCCGGCATGGATGTCGCGCGCCTCAATACCAGCCACGCCAGCCTCGCCGAACACGTCCGACTGGTCCAAATTGTGCGCCAGGTCTCGGAGGAGGAGGGCCGCCCCATCGCCGTCCTCATGGACCTTGCGGGTCCGAAGCTGCGCACCGGCGCCACCAAAGCCGGTCTCCTCATCAACCTGCTCCCCGGCAAGACCATTAACCTCGTGCGCAACCTGATCGACGGCACCGAAGAGGCTGTCGGCATCGACTACCCCCGCCTCACCGAAGACGTCCGCGCCGGTGACCGCGTACTCCTCGACGACGGCAACATCGAACTCGAAGTCGAACGCGTAACGCCCGAAGGGCTCCAGTGCCGCGTCATCTACGGCGGCCTGCTCGGACCGAACAAGGGCGTCAGCTTTCCCAACTCCAACCTCACCATGCCCCCTATCACCGACAGGGACCGCGAGGCACTCGCCGCCGGCATCCAGGCTGGCGTCGACTTCTTCGGGCTCAGCTTCGTGCGCGAAGCGGCCGATATCAAGAACGCCCGCGAACTGATCAACTCGCTCGGCGCCGACACGCCGATCATCGCGAAGATTGAACGCCGCCAGGCCATCGAAAACCTCGACGAAATCCTTGCCGAGGCCGATGGCGCCATGGTTGCCCGGGGCGACCTCGGCGTCGAGCTGAACCCCGAAGATGTGCCGGTTCACCAGCGCCGCATCATCGAGGCCGCCGGCCGCAACATGATCCCGGTGATCACCGCCACCCAGATGCTCGAATCGATGGTCGATTCGCCACGCCCCACCCGCGCCGAGGCCAGCGACGTTGCCAACGCCGTCTGGGACCTCTCCGATGCCGTCATGCTCAGCCAGGAGACGGCCATCGGCCGCTACCCCGTCGAAGCCGTCGCCATGATGGAGCGGATCATCCGCCGCGCCGAGGCCTCCGCCGCTCCCGAACAGCGCCCCATGCTCCAGACCGACCACGACGACCACTCCTTCGTCATCGCCCTCGCCACCCGCAGCATTGTCGATTCCGACCCCAACATGCATGGCGTGGTCTGCTTCACACGTAGCGGCTACAGCGCCTTCCTCCTGAGCAAGGTCCACCCGCACGCGCCCATCTATGCCATCACCCCAAACGACAGCGTCTGCCGCCGCCTCTCGCTCGCCCGTTCCGTCATCCCGCTCTACGGCCCGCTCGTCCAATCCACCGAAGAGATGCTCAGCATGGTCGACCGCATCCTCCTCGAACAGAAACACCTCTCGGCGGGCGAAGAAGTCGTCATCGTCGCGAGCCTTCCCGTGCATTCCGCCGCCACGACCAACTTCCTCAAACTCCATACCGTGGGGGAAGCAACTGCCGACTGAACTGCCCCTCCGCCCCACCGTGGTCGCCGAAGCCCGTGACCCCGTCCAGGCCGGCATCTGGATCGACGCGCTCGAACGGGCGGGCATCCCCGCGACGAGTTTCGAACGCGGTGTCGGGGCAGCGCTGGGAGGCGCGTCGACCCCCGGCTCGGCCCTCTACCCCGTCGTTGTCGGCCGCGACGACGTCATCGCCGCCCGCAACGTCATCGCCGACCTCGGCGGCGCCGCCTTCCTCGCGCCCCTCTCGGATATCGCCGACATCGCCGAGGGTCAGCGATGGGTTGCGCTGGTCGTTGCTCTGCTTGCAGTCGGGGTCATGGTGCTCGCCGTGGTGGTCGCACTCGTCTCAGGCTAGCCGTGGGTCAGGCGACCTGCGACCACTCCCGTTCGCCGGCTTCGTCGCCCCGCAGGAGGGGCGTGGCGATCTCGACTTCTCGTAGCACGTCCGTCGCGTAAAGCGACTGGAGGTCGTACTCGTGCAGGCGCGCGGTCACCGGCACGTCGAGCATTTCGCGCCCGTCGCTCACCGCGATGACCGAGGGCACCCGTTCGAGGAACAGGTACGACTGATCGAGCCGGCAGTCTATCAGCAGCACGCAGAGCCGCGAAGTATCCATGTACGCGACGAAGTCGGTCTGCCGCGAAATCCGCTTCATCAGCGCCGTCAGCGCTTTGGTGGTCCGGACTGCGAACTCTTCCCCACGCCGCTCGCGGATCCCCGCGAAGTCGTCGATCGAAAGCTGCACCAGCACGAAAGTCTTGCCTGACTTGCGCGATCGCGGCATTTCGCGGCGCAGTTCGGAAAGCAGGTAGTTCCGGTTGGGCAACTTGTATTCGTCGTTGAAGTAGGCCGCGCCGCTCAATCGCGTCACGAGGGCAGACCAGTTCCGGCGCCCGGCCCAGCGCAACAGCAGCAACTGCAGGTTGAGGATGACGCACAGCCCCACAAACGCCGCCGCCACCACCACCTGGCTGACCGACGGGTTCAACGCTGCCGAGCCGACCACCCACACCGTCGCCGCTCCCCAGACCACCAAAAGGACCAGCATCAGGACATGGCGGCCCCGCCCGGGCTCCCGCTCCTCCACGCTGGTGTCGTCGAATAGATCAGCGTCGGCTACCATCTGTCCTCCTAAAAGGTACTTCGGCGCTTGCGCGGCGTGGCATCAGCCCCAGGCGACCGCCAGGGTGCCCCCTTCGGCACATCCCTTTCGTTTCGCCGCCCAATCCGGCTCGCCGTGCCCGCTCGTGCCTCCGGTAGGCCAGGTGGCCGGCCTCGGCCGGCGGCCGTTACGCCTCGGGCGTGAATTTCACCGGCAGGTGCTTGATCCCGCCGATGAACGTCGACCGCAGCCGCTCCGGCTGGCCGTCCAGCTCGATGTCCGGGAAGCGCCGCAGCACCTCTTCGAAGATGACCTTCAGTTCCAGCCGCGCGAACCCGGCGCCCAGGCAGAAGTGCTCGCCGATGCCGAATGCCAGGTGCTCATTCGGGGTGCGCGTCACGTCGAACACTTCGGGGTCCGGGAAGAAGTCCTCGTCGCGGTTGACCGAGGGGTACCACATCACCACCCGCTCGCCCTGCGCGATCTTTTGGCCCCGGATCTCCGTGTCTTCGAGCGCCACCCTCGCCATGTGCGTCACCGGCGACACCCAGCGCAGGACCTCCTCCACACCCGTCGCGATGAGCGACGGGTCGTCGATCAGCTTCTGCTTCTGCTCCGGGTTCTCGCAGAGCGCGATCAGCCCGCCCGAAATCGCGTTCCGCGTCGTTTCGTTCCCCGCGAGGATGAGCAGGAAGCAGAACCAGAGGATGTCCTCGTCGCTCAACTGGTCGCCGTCCACTTCCGAGTCGATGAGCAGACTGATGAGCCCTTCCTTGCGGTTCGCCTTCCGCTCCGTCAGCAACTGCGAAAAGAACCCGAACATCTGGAGCGTGCCCATGTTTCCCGTGATGCGGGCCGCCTCGACGGTGCCGCGTTGGTCCTCCGGGACGTCGGTCTGGTACTCCGGGTCGCCCGAACCGAGCACCTTGTTCGTCAACTGGAACATCAGCGCCCAGTCCTTCTTTTCGAGCCCCATCATTTCGCAGATGACCGCCAGCGGAAGCTGCGATGACACATCGAGCACGAAGTCGGACTTCCCCTTCTTCGCGATATCGTCGAGCAGGCTGGTCGCTATCTCGCGGATGTGCGGCTCCATCGCCTTCACCGCGCGCGGTGTGAACCCCTTGTTCACCAGCCGCCGGAGCTTCACGTGCCGGGGAGGGTCCATCGTGATCAGCATCTTGCCGTTCCCGGCCGCGGCGGCAGTCTGCTCGTCCGGGTTCGCCGGTTCGAACATCACGATGCCGCGTTCCGAACTGAAAATCTCCGGGTGCCGCGAAACGTGCAGCACGTCTTCGTACCGCGTCAGCGACCAGTAACCCTTGATGTGTTCGTTCGGAGGGGTCCAGTGGATGCGGCCGTCACGCCGCAAAACGCGAAAGGCGTCGTGAGCTTCGTTCCGCTCGAACAGTTCGCCATCGCTGAGGTTGATCTCGTCGATCTTCGGGGCATCCGTTGTCATCGGGGTCTCCTGCTCCCGTGCCGGCTTTCCTACCGGTAGGGATAGTCAACGATCGTACGAGACCGGAGACCCGCCTGCCTAGCCTTCTTCCACCCAGGAGATGGCCTGCCGCGGGCACAAACGTATAGCCCGGTCCACCTTTTCTTTCTGATCCGCCGGCACTTCATCGACGAGGACGTAGCTCAGGTCGTCGTCGCGCAGTTCGAAGACGTCGGGCGCGGCCTGCTCGCACTTCCCGTGCCCCTCGCACCTGTCGGGATTCACCTGGACCTTCATCGCGCCCTCCTTGCGTTCCTCGCCCGAGTATATGCCGCGTACTTAGCACCCGCCGCAACCAAGCCTTTTACTTGCCACCGCCGGCTAGCCGGTGGACTCTTTCGGATCATGTCTGCGCTCACCGTGAAACCGTTGTCCTTCCTGCGGCTTACTTACGACTCTGAGAGTGACTACGCACAACTCTACTTTGGCTGCGACATCACGCCCGACACCGTGGCCCTCCTCGACGACGACAGGTGGCCGGTTCTTGCCAGAGACCTAGTGCTGGAAATCAACAAGGATGGCCACCTTTGGGGGATGGAGATAGCTGGCGTCAGCGACATCTTCGCTGCCGAACTCGTTGCCTCATGGCGATCCCGCGATCAGGTGCCGTACGAGGCCGGACTTGACTGGGTCCGCACGACAGGGCCCGCACTGCGGGAAGTGAGGCTACGAGTCACATACGACCCCAGCGACGACAACGCCCGTGTCTTCTTTTCTGAGGTCAGCCCCGAAGACGTGGCCGAAAAAGCGTCGCTCGACTTCATCGGCGACGATGGGTCGCGTAGGGTTCCGTTAAGAGTGGATCTGGACCGAAACCAGCGCTTCCTCGCCATGGCGGTGTCCGGTGCAACTCGCCTCTTCTGTCCCGAG
>DATBWD010000304.1:0-2048 GCA_036515015.1 Tepidiformaceae bacterium | reverse complement strand
GACGGCGGGCGCATCCTCAAGAAGGGCACGCCGAATCGAGGTCTTTAGCGGGTCGCCTGCTCGCTAGCTTCGCCTGGCGAGCACGTACTCCCCGATTTCCACCAGGCTGCGCTTCCCGTCAGTCGACGGGAGCGGAGCGATCGCGTCATTCGCGCGACGGATGTACTCCCGTGCCATGGCCATGGACTCATCCGTGGCGCCGGTGCTCTGAACCATCGCGATGGCATCCCTCAGGTGCTCTTCGCGCCCGCGCTTCGCTGTGAAAAACTTCTTGATCGGGTTGTCCCGCGGCTGACGCTCGAGGAGCAGCAGGGCGGGCAGCGTGATCGTGCCCTCGAGGAGGTCGCTCCCAACGGGCTTGCCCATCTCCGCTTCATTCCCGGTGAAGTCGAGGATGTCGTCGACAATCTGGAAGGCCATGCCGACGTTGTAGCCGTAGGCACGAAGCGCCTCCACCTCAGCGTCGGCGCACCCGGCAAGCACTGCACCCCCCTCGGTGGCGTTCGAGAACAGCGCGGCCGTCTTTCCGCCGATACGCCAGAGGTAGTTCTGGATGTCTTTCCCTACGTCGAACGCCGCTGCGTCCTGGTCGAGTTCGCCGCTCGTCATCTTCATCAGGGCCAGCGCGAACAACCGCGTGACGGCCAGGCTGCCGGTGCGAGTCACCATTTCGGCGGCATTGGCGAACATGTAATCGCCGAGCAGCACGGTGATGGCGTTGTCGAAGACGGCATTGGTGGTTGGCCGGCCGCGACGGCTCTGGGCGCCATCGACGACGTCGTCGTGCACGAGGCTGGCCGTGTGCAGCAGTTCGATGGCCGCTCCCAGCGGCACCAGCCGGTTGAGGTTGTAGTCGCCAAAGGTCCCGGCGAGTAGCACGAGTGCCGGCCGCAGGCGCTTTCCACGGGCGTGCAATGCATGGTCGAGCATTCGAGCGAGCGCGGATATCTCGACGCGCTTCGTGGACTCGAGCAGGTCTTCGACGAGGATCATGTCCTCGGTGACTGGCCCATAGAGACTGCCGAGGCGCGCGGTCTGGCTCATGACGCTACCGCCGGCGCCGGGACAGGGAGGCCGAACAGGCGGGCGGCGTTTGAGGTGGTCTCGGCCGCCACGCGGTCCGGCGACAGTCCTCGGGCCTGCGCGACAGCCTGCGCGGCCGCGCCAACTCTCGACGGTTCGTTGCGCTGACCCCTCATACCCTGTGGGGGAAGATACGGGCTGTCCGTCTCGAGCACCAGAACCGAGAGCGGCAGTTCGGCCGCAATGCGGCGCGTCTCGTCGCTCTTCGGATACGTCACCGAGCAGGCGATTGAGATAAGGAACCCGAGATCGACATAACGCTGCGCCTGCTCAAGGGTGCCGCCAAAGCAGTGCATCACGCCCGGGGGCCGTGCGCTCCTCGACAGCGGCGAATGGCGCGCGTACTCCTCCAGGTGGGGAAGGAGGTCACCTTCGGCCCCACGGCTGTGGACGCTCACCGGCTTCCCGGCACGGACGGCGATTTCAAGCTGGGCGTCGAGCACTCTTCGCTGGACATCCTGAGGTGAGTGGTCGCGGTAAAAGTCCAGGCCGATTTCGCCGACCGCCACCACCTGCTCAAGCATGGCCTGAGCTTCCAGTTCTCGCAGCATCGAGGCCGACACATCCTTCGCATCATGGGGATGGAAGCCTACCGCCGGGGACAGAAGGGGCCGGTCCTCGGAGAGACGGAAGGCGTCGAGGTTGCTCGGGGCGTCGTAGCCGCAGACGGTGATGCCAACGACTCCGGCCGCTTCGGCGCGCCGGAGCACCTGCTCGAAATCATCGCGAAAGCTTTCTTCCTGGATGTGGCTGTGCGTATCGAAGAGCGTCATCACTGCCCTCCGCCCGGAGCTTCGACTTCGAGCTTCGTGTAGAGCGGCCTCGGCGCCGGTAGCTGTGTCCCGGCGGCTACCTCCTGGAAGCGCCAGCCCTGTTCAAGCACCCGGCCTTGCTGCCCGAGGTCTTCGTGAAGGCGTGCCGTCGAAAAGGGGACGACCGGGTGGAGGAGTGTCTTTAAGTTGTTG
>DATBWD010000303.1:0-2711 GCA_036515015.1 Tepidiformaceae bacterium | reverse complement strand
AGGCCGAGCATCCCTACGCGGCCACGGGAGGGCGGCAATGTCCGGGGGTGGGTGTCGCCGAAGGTCGCGACTCCGAGTCCGTTCCCGTGGCGCGTCGCGATGTGCCCGATGGCCAGGGCGACGCCTTCGGCGACATCGGCTTTGCGCCGCTGGGCGGTGCCGAAGGTCATCGAGGGGGAGGTGTCGAGCACGAGCCAGGTCGTCAGGGCGCGCTCGGCCACCTGGACGCGGACGTGCGTTTCGGTCGTGCGGGCGGTGACATTCCAGTCGATGCGCCGGACGTCGTCGCCGGGTTCGTAGGCGCGGATCTGGGCGAGTTCGGTGCCGTAGCCGAGGGCGTTCGAACGATAGTCCCCGGCGAGGAGACCCGCCACCCGGCGGCCGACGTTGATATCGAGCGCGCGGAGGAGCGCATCGGGCATCGGCCCCGGGCCGGGGCGGTCGGGGGTTCGGACGACATGGAGCGCCCGGTTCCCGCGATTCACGCGCTTGCCGCCTGCTCGTAGGGCTGGTCGGACAGGTCGATGCGCGGCGCGGCGACTGTCCTGAGGACCGAGTCGAGGAGGTTGTCGCTGGTCACGCCTTCGGCGAGCGCCTGGTAGGTGAGGACGAGGCGGTGGCGGAGGACGTCGCGGGCGAGTTCTTCGACGTCCTGGGGGAGGATGTACTTGCGGCCGCGGAGGAGCGCCAGCGCCCGGCCCGCATGGATGAGGTTGATGCTCCCGCGGGGGCTCGCGCCATAGGCGATGTAGGGCGACATATCGGGCAGGCCGAAGCGGTCAGGGTGGCGCGTGGCGGAGGTCAGCCGGATGGCGTAGTCCGTCACAGCGGGGTCGACGTAGACCTCCTGCGTCAGCTTCTGGAAGGCATGCAAGGTCTCGACCGGGAGGACGCGTTCGGCGTGGATCGCCTCGCCGAGGGAGCGCTGGACCACGGCCATCTCTTCGATCTGCGAGGGGTAGTCGACGACGACTTTCATCATGAAGCGGTCGACCTGGGCTTCGGGCAGCGGGTAGGTGCCTTCGGACTCGATCGGGTTCTGGGTGGCCATCACGAGGAACGGGTCGGGCACCGGGAACGTCTTCTGGCCGATGGTGACCTGGTGCTCCTGCATGACTTCGAGGAGGGCCGACTGCACCTTCGCGGGGGCGCGGTTGATCTCGTCGGCGAGGAGGAAGTTGCAGAAGACCGGCCCCAGTTCGGTATCGAACGAGCCGGAGTCGGCGCGGTAGATGCGTGTGCCGACGAGGTCGGAGGGGACGAGGTCGGGTGTGAACTGGATGCGGTGGAAGGTGCCGCCGAGGACATCGGCGACGGTCTTCACGGTGAGCGTCTTGGCGAGGCCGGGCACACCTTCGATGAGGAGATGGCCGCCCGAGAGGAGGGCGACGAGGACGCGTTCGAGCATGGCGTCCTGCCCGACGATGACGCGCCTGATTTCGAACATCGCGGATTCGAAGACCCTGCGGGCATCAGCCGTCTCGAACGGCTCTCCGTTGGACGAAGTCATGGTTCCCCCCGAAGTCGCGAAGGCGCTGAGTCCACCTTGCCGTTCCATCATGAAACCGGCGGTAAACGCCTGTGGAGGTGTTGGGGGTGGGCGGGGGTCGATTGCGACGAGATTGCAAGGCGTTCGGGCGCGCGCCATCAGGTCGGAGCGGAGCACGAGCGGGGCGTATGATGCGGCCTACGGAGTGGCTGTGGCCGAGAACAGCATCATCGCGCTCATTGGGAAGCCGGGAGTCGGCAAGTTCACCATCGGCTCCGTGCTCGCGCAGATGACGGGTGCTCGGCTGGTCGACAACCACAGCATTAACAACGTCATCTTCAATGCGATCGCTGCGGATGGCGTGAGCCAGCTTCCGCCGGAAATCTGGGTGCAGGTCGGGCGCGTCCGTGCGGCGGTGCTCGAGACCGTCGCAACCATCGCGCCCCGCCACCTGTCGTTCATCTTCACCAACTTCATGGTGGGAGACGACCCGGCGGAGTACGCAGCCTTCCTCGAACTGGTCAGGCTGGCCGAGGTTCGCGGCGCTGCTTTTGTGCCGGTCATCCTCCACTGCAGGACAGAAGAACTGGTCAAACGGATTGTCAGCCCCGACCGGCGAATTCGAATGAAGCTTATCGACCCCGGCGTCGGGGCTCAGATCAACGAAGAAGTGCCGCAGTTCAGCACCGATCACCCGAATCTGCTCGAACTCGACGTGTCGGAGCGCAGTCCGGAGGACGCGGCGAGCCTGATCCTGGACTGGGTGAAGCGGTGCGGCACCCGCGCCGGTGGGCACCCGGCACAGTAGTCGACCCGCTCGCCGTCGCAACAGTAGCGAGCGGCGGCCCGTATCTCGTGAGCCGAGGCAGGGGTACGCTCCGGCAATGACGATCCGGCTGGCGTTTCATGGCGGGGCGGGCACGGTCACCGGCTCGCGGTTCCTCGTGACCGCGAACGGGCGGCGGGTGCTCATCGACTGCGGGCTCTTCCAGGGGCTGAAGGCACTGCGGCTGAAGAACTGGCAGCCGCCCGCCTTCGACCCGCGTTCGGTCGATGCCGTGGTGCTGACCCACGCGCACATCGACCACTCCGGCTACCTGCCGCGCCTCGTGAAGGAGGGGTTCCGGGGGCCAATCTACGGGACGCAGCCGACGCTGGAATTGGCGACGGTACTCCTGCTCGACGCGGCCCAACTGCAGGAAGAGGACGCGGCCTACGCGAA
>DATBWD010000302.1:0-5253 GCA_036515015.1 Tepidiformaceae bacterium | reverse complement strand
TGCGGGGCCAAGGGGTGAGATTCTACCTTCTGATAGTTAGTCTCAATTGCCAGATCATACGCAGTGAAGTTACCCGTCGCAACCGCGTTGAGCGGTGTGCTGGGACCTTGCAAGGGAAACACGCGAGATTACCGGACCCGCAAGCAGAGAGTGACGCCCGGTTGAACGGGCCGCGACGGCTGATCCGGCGGAAATCATGGGCGTTGCTACGCGGGGACTGCTGGAAGAGCGGCGGAGAGGCTGGCATCCTGCGCTGATGGACCCTGTGGCGGCGCTGCGCCGCATCGCCTTCTTGCTGGAACGCGCCGCCGAACCAACCTACCGGGTGCAGGCTTTCCGGCGGGCGGCTGCGACGATTGAGGCGGTCGACCCGGCGG
Source organism: Tepidiformaceae bacterium (assembly GCA_036515015.1). Taxonomy (GTDB): domain Bacteria; phylum Chloroflexota; class Dehalococcoidia; order Tepidiformales; family Tepidiformaceae; genus DATBWD01. Next base: position 4,876 of record DATBWD010000302.1, on the reverse strand, counting down.
AACTCGAGCGACGGGCGGCGAGCGGGCGGCTACGCGACCTGCCGGGAATCGGGCAGGTGACAGCCACAGTTATTGCCGAGGCGCTGGCAGGCCGGGTGCCGGAGTACCTGCAGAAACTCGACGCGACCGAGGAAGCGGCCGTCGATGGGGGCCGGGCCATCCTCGACGCGCTGGTCGGCGACTGCCACGTGCATTCGGAGTGGTCGGACGGCGGCAGTCCAGTCCGGGAGATGGCGGAGACGGCGCGGGAACTGGGGCACGAGTACATCGTGCTGACCGACCATTCGCCGCGGCTGACGGTGGCGCGAGGCCTGAGCCCCGAACGGTTGCGCCAGCAACTGGACCTCGTGGCCGAGTTGAACGCCGAACTGGCGCCGTTCCGGATCCTGACCGGGATCGAGGTGGACATCCTCGAAGACGGCTCGCTCGACCAGGAAGACGAGTTACTCGCGCGGCTGGACGTTGTTGTCGGGAGTCTGCACAACCTGTTGCGAATGGAACGCGAGCCGATGACGCGCCGGATGCTGCTGGCGGTGATGAACCCGCACCTCGACATCCTCGGGCACTGCACGGGACGGATGAAGACAGGAAAGAAGGATCGGCCGGAATCGACGTTCGATGCCGAGATCGTGTTCGCGGCGTGCCTGAAGTTTGACAAGGCGGTGGAGATCAACTGCCGGCCGGAGCGACTCGACCCGCCGAGAAGGCTGCTGCGGCTGGCGGTGGAGTTGGGGTGCAAGTTTTCGGTGGACAGCGACGCGCACGCGCCGGGGCAACTGGCGTGGCAGCCCTACGGCGCCGTGCGCGCGGCAGAGTGCGACGTTCCGATCGAGAGCATCGTGAACACGTGGCCGGCCGACCGGCTGCTGGAGTGGACGGCTTCGCATGGAAGCGGAGAGGGCTAAGCGGACTTGCGCCGCTTCTTTTCGGGCTCTTCCTTGCCGGGCTTTTCGCCCTTGGCCGCGGCGATGCTCGCTTCGAGGGCGGCCATGAGGTCGACGACGCGGGCCGGCTTCTCTTCCGGCGCGGCAATGACGACTTCCTGGCCCTTCGCCTTCTGTTCGATCAGTTCGAGCACGCGCTCGCGGTACTCATCCTGATATTTCGAGGGGTCGAAGTCGTTCGAGAGCGTCTTGATGAGTTGCTGAGCCATGGAGAGTTCGCGGTCGTTGACCTTCGGCATTTCCTTGGGGAGGCCATCGATCGCATCCTGGCTGACCACCTCATCGGGGTAGTAGAGGGTTGCCATGGAAAGGGCGTCGCCGGTGGGCCGGAGAGCGACGAGGTATTGCTTCTGGCGGAGGACGACCCGGCCGATGGCGATCTTGTTCGACTCTTTCATGGCGTTGAGGAGGAGGGCATAGGCTTTGACGCCGCCCTTGTCCGGCGCGAGGTAGTAGGAGTTTTCGAAGAAGATGGGGTCGATGTCGGCCAGGTCGACGAACTCTTCGATTTCGATGCCCTCGGTGACGGTGGGCGCGAGGGCGTCGAGTTCGTCGGGGTCGATCATGACGTACTGGTCGGGGCCGACTTCGTAGCCCTTGGCGATGTCCTCGTAGGGGACTTCCTGGCCGTCGACCTCGCAGACGCGCTTCATGCGGATGCGTCCGCCATCCTTGCTGTGGAGCTGGTTGAAGCGAACATCCTGGCTGCGCGCGGCGGAGAACAGCTTCACCGGGACGTTGACGAGCCCGAAGCTAATCGTGCCGGACCACATGGCGCGGGGCATGGCCATTCCTCCTGGGGCCGCGCTTTTTTGCCACAGAGTCGTGCCCCCCGCGACGGGACGCGCGACGAATTGGCGACACCGGCGCGGCCGGTAGTCGACAGAATACTAAGTATAAGTCTTGAATAGTGTGGAGTAAGCATCCTGATGGAGATCTGGGATATCTGGTATCCGGACGCGGCCTCGCAGGGGCTTTTGTTTGCGCGAGCGCAACTCGAGGCGGCGGAGACGGTGATTGTGCACGCGGCGCCCGCGAACCTGAGGGTGGAGATCCGGTCGGAAGCCGGGCGGCGAGTGCTGGTCGCGGACGGGCTGAAGCTGGAAGGGGAGCGATTCCCGATGACGCGGCTGCGCCGGAACGGGGATGCGATGACACGGGAGGACGGGTGGCCCGGGGAGGGGGACATCGGGCGGCCGGTCATCCTGCCGGGGGGCGAAGTGGGGATCCTGAAGGCGTGGTGGAATGCCGAGGATGGTTCGGAGTGGCGCTGGAGCGTGGAGTTCTACAACCACGTCTGAGCGGGAGGAGCCGCGTGGGCGGGGACTGGTTCCAGCATTGGAACGAACATCAAGTTGCTCCATGCGGCACACAGCGACCGGCGCAGCGTAGACTATCCGGTCAGAGCAGTTGTCGGAGGAAGCAATGGCTGCATTGGACGGCATGAAGGTGCTCGACCTGACCCAGTACGAGGCGGGGACGACGAGCACGCAGTATCTCGCCTGGTTCGGGGCGGACGTCGTGAAGGTGGAGCGACCGGGCATCGGGGACCCCGGGCGGAACGTGGCAGGGGGCGGGAGCGACTCGCTGTACTTCATGAGCTTCAACCACAACAAACGGAGCGTCGCCATCGCCCTGGACACGCCCGAGGGGCGGGACCTGTTTCTGCGGCTGGTGCCGAAGTTCGACGTAGTGGTCGAGAACTTCACGCTGGGGACCATGGAGAAGCTGGGGCTCGGATACGAGACGCTGAAGGCCATCAACCCGGCGATCATCTATGCGACGGTGAAGGGCTTCGGGACGCACGGCCCATACAGCCAGTTCAAGTGTTTCGACATGGTGGCCCAGGCGGCCGGCGGGGCGTTCAGTGTGACTGGCGAGGCCGATGGCCCGCCTATGCGCCCGGGGGCGACCTTCGCTGACACGGGGTCGGGGATGCATTGCGCGATGGGGATCCTCGCGGCATACGTCCAGCGGCTGCGGACAGGCCAGGGGCAGATGGTGGAGATCGCGATGCAGGAAACGATCGCGAACTTCATGCGGGAGCCGATGTCGCAGCGGCAGTGGCGTTCGAGCCCGATTGCGCGCCGGGGGACGCGGACCGTTGTGCCGACGGACCTGTATCCGTGCGCGCCGGGCGGCCCGAACGACTACCTGTACATCATGGTGGTGACATCGCGGATGTGGGACGCGCTGATCACGGCGATCGAGCGGCCGGACCTTGGCGCCGACCCGCGGTTCGAGACGGTCCGGGACCGGCATGCGCACGGCGACGCGCTCTGGGAAGAGATCGCGACGTGGACGCGGCAGCGGACAAAGTTCGAAGCGATGGAGCACCTTGCCTTCCGCGGGGTGCCGTGCAGCGCGGTGTATGACTCGGAGGACATCTTCAACGATCGCCACTTGAACGAGCGCGGCATGGTGATGAAGTACGACCACCCGGAGAACGGCGAGGTGACGATGCTCGCGCCGCCGGTCCACCTGAGCGAATCGAAGGTGGAGGTCGCGCCGGCGCCGCTCCTCGGGCAGCACACGGACGAGGTGCTGGGGGCGGAACTGGGGCTAGATGCCGCGGAAATCGAGGAGTTGCTCGCGAAGGGCGTCCTCGGGCAGAAGCGGGTGGCGGACTCGGCGAGAGTGTAGCGTCGCGGGTTGCCAGCGGCGGGCCCGGTGCGCATGCTTGCGGGACAAACGTGAGGTGCAAGTATGCGGTTTAGCGTCTGGCCCGGGCCGAACAATTCGTGGGAAGAGACACTGGCGATCGCCCGCCATGCGGAGGCGACCGGGTGGGACGGCGTCTGGTACGCCGACCACTTCATGCCGAACCAGGAGGACGTGAGCGGGCCGGTCAACGAGTGCTGGACGACGCTTGCGGGGCTGGCGGCGAGCGTGCCGCGGGTACGGCTGGGGTCGCTCGTGGCGGGCAACATGTACCGGCACCCGGCGGTGCTGGCGAAGATGGCGGCGGGGATCGACATCATCAGCGGCGGCAGGCTGGTGCTGGGGCTGGGGGCGGGCTGGCAGGAGAACGAGCACCAGAAGTACGGGATCGAGTTCTCGACGGTCGGCGGGCGGCTGAGCCGGCTGGAAGAGGCGTGCGAGGTGGTGACGGGGCTGCTGCGAAACGGGCGGACGACGTTCAGCGGGAAGTATTACCAGCTTGACGATGCGCCGCTCGTTCCGAAGCCGGTTCAACAGCCGTTGCCGCTGCTCATCGGGGGCGGGGGCGAGAAGCGGACGATGCGAATCGCGGCGAAGTATGCGGACGAGTGGAACGTATGGGGGCGGCCGGACGTGCTGCGCCAGAAGATGAGCGTGCTCGACGAGCACTGCCGGAAGCTTGGGCGGGACCCGAAGAGCATCAAGCGGTCGGCGCAGACCTTTGTCTTCCTGACGGAGGACGAGGCGATCCTCGAACGGGCGCGACAGATGCCTGCCGACCGGACGATCGCCGGGGGCGTGGACGAGGTGAAGCGGGTGATGCAGGAGTACGCGGAGGCGGGCGTCGACGAGTTCATCATGCCGGACTTCAACCTCGGGCGTGGGGAACGGAAGATCGCCGCCTTCGACGCGTTCATCGAGAAGGTGGCGCCGGAGTTTCGTTAGGCCCGGGTCCGACTCGGGGACTGAAAGGGCGGCGGCCGATGCCGTACATTGGCGCGTATGCCTGAGAAGCCGGTCGAGGTCGAGGTCAACGGCCACAGCGTGAGCGTGACGAACCCGGGCAAGGTGTACTTCCCGGAGCGGGGTTACACGAAGCTTGACCTCGTGAACTACTACGTGGCGGTCATGGAGGGGGCACTGCGGGGGGTGCGCAACCGCCCGATGATCCTGAAGCGGTTCGTTAACGGGATTCGCGAGGAGCCGTTCTTCCAGAAGCGAGCGCCGGCAAACCGCCCCGAGTGGGTGGAGACGGCGATGATCCACTTCCC
>DATBWD010000301.1:0-4725 GCA_036515015.1 Tepidiformaceae bacterium | reverse complement strand
GATGAGTAAAAAAGCAGGCGTTCGGGAACTGCCACTATCCCCGCATCAGTCAAGGACTACCTCTACCCCCACGCAGTCCACCCGGTTCGCGTAGTCACCATGCTGGCCCAAGCGCAGGCCGGTGCGCAGGTACTATCACTACCATCGGTGTGCGAACCATCGCACTCAATGCGCCGACCGCGCTATTTCTAGCGGTTGTCTCGCATTGTCCACGTGATCGTTGCTGGCTCCAGCATCGGGGGTGACGCCAGAACAGGAAAGGCAGCCCCGAGGCTGCCTTTCCGCTTCGTTGACCCGCCACCGGAAGGATGCTCTAGCTGAGCTTCTTCACCGCTTCGATGAGCGCCGGCAGGACCTTCTTGTAGTCGTCGATGATCGCGAACTTGCTGACCTTCACCATGTTCGAGTCAGCGTCCTTGTTGATCGAGACGATGTTCTTCGAACCGGCCATGCCGGCCATGTGCTGGCTGGCGCCGCTGATGGCGATGGCGACATAGAGGTTCGGGGAAACGGTCTTGCCGGTGAGGCCGACCTGGAGGGCTGGCGGGTACCAGCCGAGGTCGCAGGCCGCGCGGCTGGCGCCGACGGCTGCATTGGGGAGCGACTTGGCCAATTGTTCGAGCGACTCGAAGGCGCTGGCATCTCCCAGCCCGCGGCCGCCGGCGATGACGATGGCGGCATCTTCGAGGCGGATGCCGGTGGACTCGGCCTTCTCGGTCCCGAGGACTTTCACCTTGGACTCGCCGGCGGCGTCGATGGCGGTCACGTTGCCGCTGCGGCCGGCGTCGGCTTCGAGCGGGTCGTAGGACTTGGCCTTGAGCGTGACGACCTGGGGGTTGCTCTTCCAGGTGTGCTCCGCGCGGGCGTTGCCGCCGTAGGCGCTGCGGGTTGCGCGGAGCCGGCCGCCTTCGAGCTTCAATTCGACCGTATCCATGGAGACGCCGGTCTTCAGGCGGAAGGCGAGGGCGGGGCCGAGGTCGCGCCCAAGGCTCGTCTGGCCCATGAGGACGACGTCGGCGCCGGACTGCTGGAGAGCGGCCTCGGCAGCGGGCAACAAGGCGTCGGCCGGCTGGCCGGCAAGCGTTCCGTTGGCCGTATAGACGCTGTCGGCGCCGTGGGCGAGGAGTTCCTTCGCCTGGGCCTCGCTGCCGGCGATGAGGGCCGCGACGTCACCGGCGCCCTGGCCGGAAAGCTCGCGGGCAGCGCCGAGTAGTTCGAAGGAGATCGGCGCAACGCCGTCTTCGTTGGTTTCTGCGATAACGAGGATGCCTGGCATTGTTCGCGCGTCTCCTAAATCAGCTTCGCCGCGCGCAGCTTCTGGGCGAGCGTGCGGGCCTTTTCCTCGGGGGTGTCGCCCTCGATGATCTCGACGTTACTCACCACCTTGGGCACGTAGAGCGCTTCGAGCGGGAGCCAGCTGTTGGCGGCTCCAACCTCGTCGGCGCCCACGCCGATATCGGCGGCGCTCCAGATCTGCACGGTCTTCTTGGCGGCGAGCATGATCTGGCGAAGCTGCGGGTACCGCGGCTCGCCGAACTCATTCGAGATGGAGACGATGGCGGGGGTCGGCACTTCGACGGTCTGGAAGCCGTCGTCGAGGACGCGTTCCACCTTGAGGCTGCCGTCGTTCTTTTCGATAGCCTTGGCGACGGTCACAACGGGCAGGCCGAGGATCTGGCCGACGCCGGCGGGCACCACGCCCATATCCCAGTCGGCCGAGGCGCGGCCCATGAGGATCAGGTCGTATTCGCCGACCTTCTCGATGGCCTTTGAGAGCGCCACGGCGGTCTGGAAGTTATCGATCCCGGCGAAGCTGGGGTCGTTGAGCAACACGCCTTCATCGGCGCCCATGGCGAGCGCGTGCTTGATGGCATCGCGAGCCGATTCGGGGCCGAGGCTGATGACCGTGATCTTGCCTCCGCCATCGGCATCGCGCAGGCGGAGGGCCGCCTCGGTGGCCTGTGGGTCGTAGGGGTTCACAACGGGGGCGATGCCCTGGGCAGGGATCACCTTCTTCGCCGCTTCATCCACTCGGAAGGATGATGCGGGGGTTTCCGGGTCGGGGATTTGCTTGACGCAAACGATGATGTTCACGCGGTGGCGGGCCTCCTGAGGTGCACCGGCCCGGGCGAACGGAGCCGGGGGATTACGGGATAGTGGTGAGTTCTGGGCGGGGCAACCCGAGGCAATCTATCACATTTTCGGCGTTTGTGAAATTGCGCACGCGTGCGCCGGACCGATTCGAACGAGATTCGGGAATCGACGCGAACCCGCCCTGGCGCGTATCCTCGAACAACAGACCAAATACCATCGAAGAGGGACTGAGGGCGCACGGCGCCTCGCTATGAGCACGACTCCGACACCGGAGCAGCAGGTCGAACACCTGTTGCGATCCCTGACGCTCCAGCCACGCTCGGGCGGCCGCTACCACGCCCGTGTCTACCAGGATGAGGGCCGCCTCTTTGGGGGTCTCGTCCTTGCCCAGTCGGTCATGGCCGCGGGCGCAACCGTGGGCGAGGAGACCATCCATTCGCTCCACGGCTACTTCCTGCGCGCGGGGAAGCCCGCGGTGAACATCGACTACGAGGTCGTGTCGATCCGTGAAGGGCGCAATTTCAAGACGCGGCGGGTCACGGCCCACCAGGCGGACGACATCATCTATGAAGCGATGATCAGCTTCACCCGGCAGGAACCGGGGATCGCGCACCAGGCGCCGATGCCGGATGTCCCGGAGCCGGACGGCCTCCCGGGCTACTTCGAAATGCTGATGCAGAGTCACCACTTCGCCGAGGGCACGCGCCGCCGCCGCTGGCACAACCCGATCGACATCCGGGCGTGCGACGGCCCTCCCCGGCCACCGTCGGAGATGTTGCCGAGGCGCCGGGTGTGGGCAAAGCCGGTGGCGCCGCTGCCGGAGTCGCCGCTCATCCATGCCGCGGTGATGGCTTACATGACCGACAGCGGGATGGTCGGGACTGTCGGCGCGGCATATGGGGCGTGGGCGCCGGGCGGGGCATCGGCCAGCCTCGACCACGCCATCTGGTGGCACCGCCCACCGCGCTTCGACGACTGGCTCCTGTACATCACCGAGAGCCACGCGGCCCATGCCGCCCGGGCGCTGACGAACGGGACCGTCTTCAACCGCGAGGGCCAGCTCGTCGCTTCGGTGGCCCAGGAAGCGCTCTTCCGGCAGCCAGCGGCCGAAGGCAAGAAGTCGTGACCCGGGCGCGGGTCCGGAGCCAGTAGTGGGCCGCTCGCAGTCGTCCGCCATCCCGGTACTCATTGGCATCGCCGTGGTCGTGGCGCTCGTGATGCTTCTGGTGGGGTTCGGCGGGGCCGGCTTGCGCAGCAGCAGTACTGGATCTGTCTCGGACGCAACCGGCGACTTTACCGGACCTCCGGCCGCCGGCTCGTATGGAACCGTCCTGGACCGCCAGGCGACGGAGACACCCTGGAACTTTTTCGGCCTCAAGATAGGTGGAACAAAGTTCGACGTCTTCATCGCACTCGTCCCACCGAGCGGGTGTGTGCCCGAGGGCGACCAACTGGAAGGCGACGGGCCGTGCGAGGGCGTCGCTGCGACCGGCACCATCTCGGGCGAGGGTACGACCAGTAGCGGGGTGGAGTTCGTGATTGTGAGTGTGCGCGTGGGCAAAGAGTGCTATGCCGTGCTGCGCACCGGAGATCGCTGGCCCTCGACCGAATCCGCCTGCCGCTGACGGTTCTCTCGCCGAAGCGGTTGCCCTCCTCTCGTCGCCGAATTAGCAGATTCGCTCCGGGCAATCAGACCCCGAGAACTGGTGTTATAGTCGCTTCTTCCAGTTCCGGGGGCGCTCCAAGTTAGGAGGAACTATCGTTGGCGACTATCTTCATCTCCAGTACCCATGGCTCTGACGACCCGACACGGGCGACGCTGCCTTTGTTGATGGCCAGATCAGCGGCGAACCAGGGGCATCAGGCTGAGGTAGCCCTCATGGGCGAAGCCGTGTCCCTGATGCGCACCGAGACCGCGAATGCGCTGAATCCGGTTGGTTGGCCCAATGCCGGCGAGGTGCTGCGCGAAGTCATCGATAAAGGTGTGAAGTTCTGGATCTGAGGGGGCTGCTCTACCGCCCGTGGGGTGGTGCAGTCGGACCTCGAGGGGAAGAACGCGCAGTTCATCAACCCCGACGTGTACGTGGAGAAACTTGTAGCCGCAGACAAATCGATCTCGGTCTAGCGTCTTAGCCCCACCCGCGCCCCCGGCAACTGGTTCGAAGATTCCTACGGCTCACGTGACCCGGGACCGGCCCATGCCACTGATGGCCTCCCCTAAACTGGTGAAGCAGGGCCGCTGGGCCATCCGGTATACTGGTCCCACTCCAGCAGAGGCGGTCCGTTGAGAGACTAACCAGGGCAACGCGCGACCGGCACCACCCGCAGAGGCGGGTTGTTGTGCCGTGCCCTGGTGCTGGACTCCTCCCGCCACCCACCTTCCCTGTCGCTGCGGTTGCCCGAACCATGCCTCCGCCGGGAGCAACGCACGGGACGATGGCATGCTTCACGTCGAGAACATCAGCAAGGAACTTGGAGGCCGAACGATCCTCGATGGCGTCTCGTTCGTGGTCAACGCGGGCGAGCCGGCGGGGCTGGTTGGGCCGAACGGCTGCGGCAAGACGACGCTCCTGCGGATCGTCGCGGGCGACCTCGAACCTGACCGCGGGGTGGTGCGGACCGCCCCGGGCG
>DATBWD010000300.1:0-2825 GCA_036515015.1 Tepidiformaceae bacterium | reverse complement strand
GCTGGAGCCGATCATGACCATCAGGGTCCATGCCCCCGACGAGTATGCCGGCGACGTCGTGAGCGACCTCAACACCAAGCGGGCGAAGATCCACAGCATCGTGCCCGATGCGGGGATGAGCGTCGTCGAGGCAGAAGTGCCGCTTGCCGAGGTCCAGCGCTATGCCTCGGACCTGCGATCAATCACCCAGGGACGCGGGCTCTTCGAACTCGAGTTCGACCACTATGGCGAGGGCCCGCAGAACGTGGCCCAGAAAGTGATCGCGGAGAACAAGGCAGCCGACTGAGCCTACTCGTTCGCCGATAGCAGCACGCGGTAGTGCCGGCGACGGCCACCGCCCGCGGCGCGGTGCCGTATCTCGACGAGCGAAATGCCGCCGACCCTCGGGTCGGTGGTAACCCACTTCTGCAGGAACCTGCCGAGTGGCGCGGCCGCAACGGTAGCGAGGATTGCCGCCGACATCGCGCGTGTCCAGCCGCCCCGGCGGTCCTTCCCGGCAGCAAGCAGCGCGGCCGTGGCCGTCAGGGTACCGGTGGCGAGGATGTTCGTACCGCAGTGGTTGGTGATGGCGAGGTGACGTTCACCCGCGGCCAGGCGAGCGAGCGCTTCCTGCAACGCGGAGGCGACCTCGTCGGGCTCGAACGGACCGTACAGTTGAAACCCCGAAAAGTCGCTGCGGCCGACCACCGCCACCTGCCTTCCCTTGCGCTGGAAGAGCACCGCGATGGTCGCATGCTCGATGGCATGGAACCGCCTGATGCGAGCGAACGGAGACATCAGTCTTTGTCGGCGCTAATGGCAGGCACGATGGCCTTGATGGGCAGGTTGTAGGCGCCGCGGGTAGCGGCAACGTTAATCTTGAAGACGCGGCCTGCGCCGTAGAGGGCTTCGATCCAGACCGTCCCCTCGACGTGGGATGCCGGCATCTTCGCCTGGTCGACCGTGATGATGAGCGTGCTCTTGTATCCCGCCTGGGTTCCGACCGACGTGACAACCGAAACGTCGTTGCCGATCGCTATGCTGCCCTGCAGCCTTCGGGAGGACTCGCCCGGGTGATGCACGACGATCCAGTCGGCCGAGGTGCGAATGCGGAAGGGCGCGATGTAGGTCCCGGCGTTACTCAGGGTCACCGTCTCGGTGCCGAAAATGGACCCGGAGTTCGAGACGGTTATGGAGACATTCGTCTTGCCGGAGAACGCGAGCGAAGGTGCACCGAGGAACGGGACGGTACCGCTGACCTTTGGGGTCGGGTCGGCGTGAGGGACGACGTTGTACGCCGGGATAGTCGTCGGGTAGTCCATATCCGGGCAGCCGGTGCTAAAGCCGATCGCCTGGCACGATTTGAACGCTTCGGGGTCGAAGGCCTGGGCGACTGCCGGGATCGAGAAGTTGGGCATGCTGAAGGTGGTCGCCCCGTACATCCGGACATCATCGCGCTTCGGTGGATAGCGCATGCAGCCATAAACCCGTTCGGGGTAGGTGTAGGCGCCGTACCCAAACACAACGTCTCCATCCCCGTCGACGATGTAGTTGGGGGAAGAGGGGTCGTAGCAGTGGTAGACCTCCCCGCGCCAGATGCTTCGTTCCGGGTTGAGGGGGTGGTTGCTGAAGGCGAAGCCGTTGTAGCTCCAGATGGCGTAGTACCAGTCCTCGAGGTGGGCCGGGTTGCCCAGACCGGCTATCGGCCGGTAGCGCGGGGCGCTGTTCCACTTGTCGGCGAGGATGCGAACCCCCTCGGCAACGTTGAAGAGAAAGTGCGTGCCGACGATTGCCTGGTGGGCACTGGCGTTTCCGTTAGTGTTGGCCATCCCCGTCGTCACCTGGCCGAGGCCGTAGCCACAGTCGAAGGATGTGAGGACCTGGCCGACGCCGCCATAGGGCACCGAACCGGCCGCGTTGTTCCAGTTGGCCTCGATCCAGGCGATCGACTTGTAGACCGACGGGGGAATGCGCTCCGTCTTGAGCGGGCCGCTACGGTTGTTCCGCGGGCCTTTTTCGACGCCCTGGTAGGAAACGTCGATCCGCTCCCCGGTCCAAATGTTGTACGGCTCCGGGACAGCCTTTCCCTCGACGGCGTAGTTGATCGCTCGGCCGTAGTCGGCGACGTGGTTCAGGGCTTCGTACGTATCGAAGCCGAACGGCCCATAGTAGCCGCACGTGGCCGGCCACAGCTGGGCGCGCGAGGGCGACGGCGAAGCGACCAGCGCGACCGCCCCCACGACGACCACGATGAGCAGCGACCGGGCTATCGTGCCGACCATCCGAAGAACCTCGAGTACCCGGAGAGCGTATGCCGTTCACCGGACTCAGCGATGACCTGGAGTTGGAGACTGCCGGGGTTTGCGAAATCCCGGCCACTGAGATTGGTAACGGCGAGGAACTCGCCGTCCGGAGCGTACAGGAGCGGGATGTCGATGCCTGTACCGGCCGCGCTCACTCCGTTGATAGGTGCGCCGGCGATGGTCGCCTGCGACCCCGGCTCGCGTCCGAACGTCGGGGCCGGGTCGCCCGGCTTCCATGCGACGCCCGCCTGCTGACCCTGTCCCGAGGCCATCGCCCGGGCTGCACCGCTCCGGCCGGGCGCGTTGAGCGATACATAGCCGGCCAGATAGCGGAGGCCGTTCGAGAGGTTGGTCTCGATGAAGGCAAGCTGGGTGCCATCCGGGCTGAGTTGCCAGTCGCGGGTGATGTGCTCGCTCAGGTGGGCGACGGGCGTGGCGCCCCGGTACGCCGTCGAGCCGTCGCCATCGATGACGACCGAGATGAGTTCGCCCGAGGGGTCGAATCCCACGGGGTAGGCGCCCAGCACGCCTTCGAAGCGCGCG
>DATBWD010000299.1:0-9306 GCA_036515015.1 Tepidiformaceae bacterium | reverse complement strand
GGGGGCTGCCGAAGAGGTCGCCCTGGGCTTCGTCGCAGCGCAGGAAGCGCAGCCGCTCCCACTGGGCCGGCGTCTCGACGCCCTGGGCGAGCGCCTTCATCCCGAGCGAGTGAGCCATCTGGATGATCGCCCCGGTTATCGAAGCCGAGGCCGGCTCTTCGACGATGCGTTCGATGAAGCTGTGGTGGATCTTGAGCTTCACGACGGGCAAGTTTCGCAACTGGCTCAGCGAACAATGTCCTTCGCCCCAGTCGTCGATGACGAGGTGGAGGCCCGTTTCGTGAAGCCCGCGGAGCACGTCAACCGCGTAGCCCGGGTCGCTCATGATGGCGGCCTCGGAGATTTCGAGTTCGAGGCCGTCGGGGGCGAGGCCCGTGAGTTCGAGCACGCGCGAGACCATCGCCGTCGCATCTTCGTGCGTCCGGCGGTTTGGACGGCGTTGAAGCTGACGGCTCGAAACATTCACCGCGACGCGCACCGGGCCAAAGCCCGCTTCGCGCCATTCGCGGCCCTGGGAGCATGCGGCCCGGAGGATCCGTTCGCCGAGCACCGGCATGAGGCCGGCCTCTTCGGCCAGGGCGATAAACCGCTCGGCGGGGACCCGGCCCAGTTCGGGGTCGTCCCAGCGAGGGATGGCTTCGAAGGAGGTGATGACGCCCGTGCGCACATCGACCTGGGGCTGGAAGTCGACCGCAATGAGGTCTCCCTCCAGCGCGGCGTGGAACCGGCGATCCAGTTCCATGCGTTCGACTGCCTTCTCGTTCATCGCGGCCGTGAAGAATCGGTAGGTGTTCCGGCCGAGGCCCTTCGCGCGGTACATCGCCATGTCGGCATTGCGCATCACCGACTCGACATCCTCGCCGTCTTCGGGGAAGACGCTGATGCCGATGCTGCAGCTGATGTGCACCTCGTGGCCATGGACGGGGAACACTTCTGCCATGCGCTCGAGGAGGTTCTGGGCAACGACGGAAGCGTCCTGGGGGTTGGTGAGGCCGTAGAGGATGGCGGTGAACTCGTCGCCGCCAAGGCGGGCGGCAGTGTCGCTTTCCCGGACGCACGACTCGAGGCGACGGCCGACCTGGCGGAGCAGTTCGTCGCCGGCATGGTGGCCGAGCGAGTCGTTGACCAGCTTGAAGTGGTCCAGGTCCATGAACAGGACGCCGACGAACTGCTCATGGCGGCGAGCCTGGGCGAGCGCCTGGCCCAGCCGGTCGTAGAACAGCTGGCGGTTCGGGAGGCCGGTCAGGGCGTCGTGGCTGGCAAGGTGGTGTTCGTGCTGGCGCGCCTGTTCGAGGGCGACGACCATGCGCTGGCGTTCGATGGCGTAACGGATGGCGCGGACAAGGAGTTCGCCGTCGGCGTGGCCCTTGACGAGGTAGTCCTGGGCGCCATCCTGTACGGCGCGAAGCGCGAGTTCGTGATCGTCGAGGCCGGTGAGGACGACGATCGGGATGCCGGGCGCCTCAGCGCGGGCGCGGGCGAGCGTCTCCAGCCCCCGGGCGTCGGGCAAGGAGAGGTCGAGGAGCATGACATCGAAGTGCTCGGTCAGGACGCGCTGCAACGCGTCGCCCAGGCGGACGACGGTGGTCAGCGCGAACTGGTCGGCGCTCGTGACGTCGCGCAGCATTTCGCGGAGCAGGATGGCATCGCCGGGGTTGTCCTCGACGAGGAGGATCTGGAGAGGGCTGGCCATGCTCATAGTGAATCGGGACTGGCCCGGTGGCTGGACGCCACACCGCGGTCAGGCTGCCGACGCCTCCTTCCTCGCACGCGCCCGCTCCCGGACCGGCAGGGTGAAGTAGAACGTTGAGCCATCGCCTGGCGTGGATTCGACCCAGATGCGGCCGCCATGGCGTTCGACGATCTTCTTGGCGACCGCCAGGCCAATGCCGGTGCCGGAGTATTCTCCCTTGCCGTGCAAGCGCTGGAAGATGACGAAGATCCGCTCGTGGTATTCGGGCTCGATGCCGATGCCGTTGTCCTGAACTGAAAAGACCCACTCGTTCACGTTACGTTCGGCCTCGATGTGGACCCGGGGTGCGCGCTCGCGCGTCCGGTACTTCAATGCATTGCCGATGAGTTGCTGGAACAACATGGTGAGCTGGTGGCTGTCGGCCACGACGGTCGGCAATTCGCCGCCGGAGACGACCGCGTCGTTTTCGTCGATTTCGTTCTGGAGGTGGGCCACGCAGGTTTCGACGACCTGGGTGACGTCGGTCGGGGCAAATTCGGCCCCGCGCGAACCGACGCGCGAGTAGGCGAGCAGGTCGTTGATGAGCGACTGCATGCGGTTGACGCCATCGACTGCGTAGCCGATGAACTCGTCGGCGTCGGTGTCGAGGCGGCCCTGGTAACGGCGCGCGAGAAGCTGTGTGTAGCTGGCGACCATGCGGAGCGGTTCCTGCAGGTCATGGGAAGCGACGTAAGCGAACTGCGCCAGTTCGGCATTGGAGCGGCGCAGTTCCTCGGCGGCTTCGAGGATGGCCCGCTCGGCGCGCTTCCGCTCGGTCACGTCCTGGGCGAGGCACACGACGCCCGAGGGCTTGCCGCTCGCCTCGGTCAGCACACCGGCCGAATAGGACACAGGTACGGGCTCGCCCGCCTTGGTGTAGTAGGTGCGCTCGACGTTGCTGAGGCGGCCAGTCGAGAAGAGTTGCTTCGCGTCGCGGCTCACTTCGCGTGGAATGCGGCCACCGGGAGGGGTAAACAGGCCGCGGATGTCTTTGCCCAGCAGTTCGCGGCGCTGGTAACCGAGCATTTCGAGGGTGGCATCGTTGACTCGCTCAATCTTGCCGTCTTCGTCCGTCACGATGAGGGAGTCGACCATGGACCGGATGATGTTGTCGACGTAGTCCTTCGACACGGTGGTCGCCGTCAGTTCATCGACCATCTGGTTGAAGGCGGTGGCGAGCGCACCCAGTTCATCCTTCGTATCCAGGTCGACGCGGGCGATGAAGTTGCCGTTGCGGACCCGCCGGGCGCCTTCCTCCAGGCGGTGGAGCGGGCGAAGGATGGAGCGCGAAAGCAGCGTGCCGATGGCAAGCGCCAGGAGGAGGGCAAGGCCAGCGCCGCCGGCGATGATCAGGCGGGCCATCGTGATCAGGCTGCTGACCTGGTCACTGCGGCGCCCGACATTCTGTTCTTCTGCCTGGACCGCGCCGCTGAGCACCTCTTCGAAGGAGGCGCGAGCGGCATCCGCTTCCTCGAGCGCGACCATGCGAACGCTGTAGGCCGACCCCGAGGCTTTTTCGAGGAGGTCCTCGTTGGCCGCGGCGAGCCGCTCGGCGGCGGCCTGTACTTCATCGATACGCCGGATGGCCGGCCCGTTCGTGGCCGGGCGGTCCTTGAAGGCGACGAGCGCCTCGATTGCGGCGGCATGGTCGGCTCGCGCCTGTTCGTGTCTTGCCGGCATGTCGGGGTCCCACGCGAGTCCGAAGCTGGAACTGTCGCGCAGCATGGCGTCGGTCATCATCGAAAGGTTCAGGCCGGAGATTTGGACTTCCTTGAGCGCCTGCAGCCGGGGAAGGGTCTCAGTGGTCACTTCCTGGTAGGCGCCATCGATCCGGATGCTGGGGTAGAGGCCGGCGGCGGCAATGACGCCGAGAAGGACGGCCACGGAACCGAAGCCGAGCATGAGCCTGGTTCGAATCTTCATTCGGGGACTCCCGGGTTTGCCCCCACGGAAAGCCGCGGGGCCAGGGCCGCGCCGGCGGTCTCCATGGCTGCGAGCAGTTCAGCGGGTTCGATGAAGCCCTTCGGCAGGTAGCTTTGTGCCCCCTCGGTCAGCGCGCGGGCAGCGAGCGTCTCATCCACCGAGCCGGTGAGCACGACGATGGGTGCGCTGTTGACGGCCCGGACCTGCCGGACCACCTCTAACCCGTAGCCATCGGGCAGGGAGAGGTCCAGGAAGATGATGTCGAAGGCGCGGCGGCGGGCAAGTTCGACCGCCTCGCTCAGCCGGCGGGCGTGAGCGACCCGCGGTGCGAGGTAGTCGAGTTCGCGCAGCACCTCATGGAAGAGGCGCGCGTCGCCCGGGTTGTCTTCAAGGAGCAGGATTTCCATCGGCCTGCTCCGGTTACTCGGCCGGCAGTTTGACGATCGTCAGCCAGAAGTCCTCGACCGACTTCACCAGCGAGATGAACTGATCGAGGTCCACGGGCTTGGTGATGTAGCAGTTGGCGTGGAGGTCGTAGGTCTTGAGGATGTCCTGTTCAGCCTCTGAAGTCGTCAGGATAACGACCGGGATTCGCCTCAGCCGGTGGTCCGACTTCATTTCGGCGAGGACCTCGCGGCCGTCCTTCTTGGGCATATTGAGGTCGAGCAGGACGATATCGGGCCGGGCGGCGGAGGCGTAGCGGCCCTCCCGGCGCAGGTAGGCCATGGCCTCGACGCCGTCCATGACGACGTTGAGGTTGTTGCGCACCTTGCCTTCCTTGAGTGCCTCTTCGGTCAGGCGAACGTCGCCCGGGCTGTCTTCGACGAGCAGGACTTCGACCGGCCTGCCCATGATTGCTGTGCTCACTGGTTGCCTCCCCTGTGCGGAATGGTGAAATGGAACGTCGAGCCGGCGCCCGGTTCCGATTCGACCCAGATGTGGCCGCCATGGCGTTCGACGATCTTCTTGCAGATCGCGAGGCCGATGCCGGTGCCCGGGTACTCAGACTTGCCGTGCAGCCGCTGGAAGATCACGAAGATGCGTTCCAGGTACTGCGGGTCGATGCCGATCCCGTTGTCTTCGACAACGAAGTGCCAGTCGCCGTCCTCCAGGCGGCAGCCGACGTGGACCGTGGGGCCATGCTCTCGCCGGAACTTGACCGCATTCCCGACGAGGTTCTGGAAAAGTTGCACCATCTGCGTCTGATCGACCGCCAGGCGCGGCAGATCGTCGACGGTGACATCCACAGCGGATTCTTCGAGCGCGGCCTGCAAGTTGAACAGGGCCCGACCGCAGAGTTCGTTGAGATCGGCGATCTCGAAGGCCTTCGCACGGGTGCCGACGCGCGAGTAGGCCAGCAAGTCGTTGATGAGTTCCTGCATGCGGCCGACGCCGTCGAGGGTGTAGCCGATGAATTCGTCGGCATCGCTATCGAGGCGCCCCCCATACCGCTGGCCGAGGAGTTGCGTGAAGCTGGAGACCATCCGGAGCGGCTCCTGGAGGTCGTGTGAGGCGACGTAGGCGAACTGTTCGAGTTGTTCGTTCGAACGGGCGAGTTCGGCAAGCGTCTCTTGCTGACGGACATCGGCGGCCTTCCGCTCGGTAATGTCGATGTAGTTGCCGAGGACGGCGCGCCGGCCGTTGAACTCGGTAGAAACGACGGTCTCCATGACCCAGCGGATCTGCCCGGACTTGTTGCGGATGCGGAACTCGTATTCGCCGCTCGATTGGCCCTTGAGCATGCGGACGGCTTTGTCGCGGACGACGAGGCGGTCTTCTTCGATCACCAGCTGGAGCGGGCTGGTGCCGAGGATCTCGGCGGCCGGAAAGCCCGTGTACCGTTCGAACTGGGGGTTCACATACTGGAAGGCCCCGTCCTGGGCGATGTACAGCCCGATCGGGGAGTTTTCGCAGAGCACGCGGAAGCGCTCTTCGGCCCGGCGGCGCTCGGTGATGTCGCGCGCGACGACGATGAAGCCCGTGGCCTTGCCGGCGCTGTTGCGGAGCGTGCGCCGGTTCATTTCGGCATCGAGCCATGAGCCGTCGGAGCGGCGGAAGCGGAAGGTGGAGTGCTGGACGAGGTCGGACTTACCCCACTCCTCCCAGAGGCGCGGAAGGTCGTCGGGGTGGATGAGGTCGGTGGAGACGATGCCCACGAGCCCATCCTGGGGATAACCGAGGCCGGCGATGAACGGCGCGTTCACGTAGCGGAACGTGCCGTCGAGGTCGAGGACCGCGATGAAGTCGGGGCAGATCTCGACGATCTCACGCCAGTGAGCCTCATCGTCAGGTCTAGAGATCGACGGGAGGGGCACCTCCACGGCCTTGAGGTGCGGCCTCCGGAATGGTTCAGCCGGCAACGTCATGTCTCAACCCCTCTGGTGGAGCGGTTCTCTCCGTTAACAACGGCCAAAACGACGGTCCGCAACAGTCTCCGGGAGGTGGATGAGGGACAACTTTCCGGGACGGCCGGGCGTGGACTGCCCGCTTCCGGCGGGAATCGGTCGCGGTGTGGTTCATTCGCCGCGGCTGGAGCATTCTCTAGCTATGCTCGTGGTCCAAAAATACGGTGGCACCTCCGTCGCGGATGCGGAACGAATCAAGCACGTCGCCGGGCGCGTCATCCAGCGAGTCAAGGCGGGCGACCAGGTGGTGGTCGTCGTCTCGGCCATGGGCAACCGGACCGACGAGCTTATCGACCTCGCGTTTTCGATCACCTCGGACCCCGACCCGCGCGAGCTCGACATCCTGCTTTCGACCGGCGAACAGATGTCGATCGCGCTGCTGGCGATGGCCCTGCGCGGGCTGGGGCAGGAGGCCGTGGGGCTCACGGGCCACCAGGCGGGCATCTACACGCGCGCGCAGTACGGGGCGGGCCGCATCTCGGAAATCAAGCCCACGCGGGTGATACGCGAGCTGGAGGCGGGGCGCGTGCCCATCGTCGCCGGCTTCCAGGGGACGACCGAGGACATGGAGATCGTCACGCTGGGGCGGGGCGCGAGCGACACCACCGCGGTCGCCCTGGCCATCGCCCTCGGGGCCGAGCGGTGCGAAAACTGCAAGGATGTCGAAGGCGTCTATACCGCCGACCCGCGCATCGTGCCGACGGCCCGAAAGCTCACGGACCTGACCTACGAAGAGATGCTGGAACTGGCCACGCAGGGCTCGCAGGTCATGCACAACCGGGCGGTGGAGCTCGCCTCCGTCTACAACCTGCCCATCCTCGTCACCTCGAGCATGGTCGATGCACCGGGCACCCTCATCCGGGGAGAAGCTGAATTGGAAGAACGAAACCGCGTCCGCGCCATCGCCCACGACAGCGACGTCGCGAAGATCACCGTCCGCCAGGTGCCCGACCGGCCCGGCATCGCCGCGCAGATGTTCGAACCCCTCGGCGAAGCGGGCATCAGCGTCGACACGATCGTCCAGAACGCCAGCGAAGCGAACCTGACCGACCTCACGTTCACCCTTTCGCGGAAGGACTTGCGGCGCGCGGAAGCGTTGATGCCGGCCATCTGCCAGTTGGTGGGCGCGAACGGGTACGTCGCCGATGCGAACCTCGGGAAGGTGAGCATCGTCGGCGTGGGTATCCAGACGGCGCCGGGGTATGCGGCGCGGATGTTCCGGGCGCTGTTCGAAGCGGGCATCAACATCGAACTGATCTCGACGAGCGAGATCCGGCTGACGTGCATCGTCGACGCCACGCGGGTGCCGGATGCCGTCCGGGCGCTGCACGAGGCCTTCGAACTGGAGACGGCGGGCTAGGTTTCGGCCTCAGGCGTGGCCGCAGTCTCGTCCGGGCGACCGAACTCGATCTTCGCGCCCGTCACGACCGCGGCCACGAGGCCGATGACCACGAGGACAGGACCGGTGATCGCCCCGATGATGAACAGCGTCAGAGGCACGTCGACGTACGTACGGCCGCCCCTGGCGACGCGGACGTAGCGGACATTGCCTTCATGCACCACATCGCGGACGCGCTGCCCGAGGTCGGTCCCGTCCTGGGGGTTCGTTTGATCTGCCATGGTGCACCTCCACGGTTGCGTTCGTGCCCCTATTGTGGCCCCTGGCGCCCGATTTGTTGAACTCCGGAGCGATTGCACCGATGAACCAAATGTCTGCCGTTCGTGGTAGGCTACAGACATGGCGAAGAAAGATCAGACATCGGTGAAACTTGCCCGGCATGATACTCGGACGGCGGGCACACAGGCTCCGCGCCGGGAGGGCGGGCGGACCCGCACGAGCACGTTCATCCGAGTCGGCAAGCGCGGCCAGATCGTGATACCGGCTACCATCCGGCGCGAGCTCGGCATCGAGGATGGGAGTCAGCTCTGGGTGCGAGCGGACGATGAGGGGCGGATCCTCCTGGAAGCGGTGCCGGACGACCCGCTCGACCGATTTATAGCATTCGGCCGCAAGGCCTACGAGGGCGTCGATGTGGACGCCTACATCCGAGGACTGCGCGATGAATGGGACGATAGGTGAGCCTCAACCTCCCCGACCCAGTCGCCCTTGACGCCAACTGCTTTATCTACGTCCTCGAGTCACCGCAGAGTAGGCGAGGGAGTGCCATCATCTCTGATCTGCGGTCGGTTCCCGGGAAGACCCGCTTCACCTCAGCGCTGACTATCTCAGAACTGTTGACCAGGCCATTCGCCGAACATGGGCGCGACTATGCCATGGGACTGCTCGACACCTTCCTCGCTCTGCCGGGACTGACGGTCGTCCCGGTCGACTCGGGGGTGGCAGCGCTCGCAGCCGAACTGCGCGCTCAGACCCGTTTGAAACTCCCCGACGCCATCCATGTGGCAACTGCGATCACCGCCGGGGCGGAGGCGTTCCTCACGAACGACGCTGGCCTCGCCCGGGCGGAACTGCCCATCCCCGTGCTGCGCCTGGACGACCTGCTCGGGGCCTAAACGGGGAACGCGGGCACCGGGAGGCGCAGCCCGACCCGGATGTCGCCGCCTTCGATGCCAAGGCCGCTCGAGAACGCGGCGCTCACCTCTTCGCCAGATTGCAGGACCAGGATGGCGCGCGTCAGTTCGCCCTCCAGGCGCAGGCTGCTGGCTCGGGCCAGTGCACCGTCGTGTTCCATCGGCACGATCCACTCGGGCCGGACGAGCACCTGGCATGGCCCGTCGGTGCAGGGGCCGGCCGACTGGTGCGTGCCGAGCGCCGTTTCGACCATGCCGTCGCGGGCCGTACCGGCGATGTACTGCACATCCCCGGCGAAGGCCGCGACCTCCGGCGTGGAGGGCCGGAAGTAGAGGTCGTCAGGGGCGGCCACCTCGAGGATTCGCCCCTCGCTCATGACCGCCACCCGGTCGGCGAGGCCGTACGCATCGATCCGGTTGTGCGTGACGATGATGGTCGTGACCCGCTCGGCGGCGAGGATGGCCTTCACCTGGTCGCGGATTGCCGCATGGAGCGCGGGGTCGAGGTTGGAGAACGGCTCGTCGAGCAGGAGCACGCGCGGGCGGGGCGCGATCGAACGAAGGATCGCCACGCGCTGTTGCTGCCCGGCCGAAAGCTGGTGGGGATAGCGTGGCCCGTAGCCATCGAGGCCGGCCAGCGACAGGAGTTCGGCAACGCGGGCGGCGGCGTCCTCCCCGCGGGGCAGGCCATAGCCGATGTTTTCGGCCACGGTC
>DATBWD010000298.1:0-2061 GCA_036515015.1 Tepidiformaceae bacterium | reverse complement strand
GGCGGGGCCGGCGGGCAGATCGGGTGGGGCGACCCCGAGACGGGGATTTCGCTCGGTTACTGCACGGACGGATTCCAGAACCAGATACCGATCGGGCGCCGGATCACGGCGATCGGCAGCCTCGCGGCCGTCTGCGCTCGTGGTGAGCGCTAACCGGAGGAGTCCTAAAGTCCCGTACGAATGGTCCCGTTGGCCGTACCCGCTATCCGACCGGGCGGTAGGGTGAGGGTGCGGGTCGTGCACCTGCCGGAGAGAAATGCATGGAAGACTTCCTCTGGGGTCTGTTTAACGGGCTGACGGCGTGGCCGCTGCTCGTGCTGCACGTGATCGATGTCTGGGAGCAATACCCCGTGTACGACGTGAACCGGAACGGGGGCTGGTACCAGTTCGGGTTCTTGCTTGGGGCCGGTTCGCCGTTCCTGGGAGTGCTCGGGAGGCGCCGGCGCTGATCGCCAGGAGGGGCGCCATTGGCGACCGGGGTGCGCCCTCGCGGGCGGCCTACCAGCGGGGCACACTGCCGGAAGCGCTGACCAGCCTCCCGAGCCGTAGGACCCGCCCCGTTCGGACGTGTTACGTTCGAAAGCGGTGGGAGAGTCACCACCTGCACTGCCCCGGACCGACCAGTGAAAGGAAGTGTCACATGTCCGATCAGCCCGAACGTCTCCGTCACCTGCCCTGGCAAAAGTTCGATACCGGAGAAATGGCAGCCCCCGAGTCAGCCCGTGAGAAGAGCGGCCGGACGCTCTTTAAGGACGGGAACATGTCGCTGGTAACCGTGACGGTGGAAGCGGGCGGAAGCGTGGCGGCTCACAGCACGCATGGACCTGCCCTCATCCAGGTGTTGAAAGGCGCGGTCGACATGCGGGTGGGCGGGGACACCGTTTCGGTGAGCGAGGGCGAGATCCTCGCGTTGTCCGCCGGGCGGGACCACGACGTCCATGCGAGGGAACGATCTGTCCTGCTTCTCACTTTGACGACGCACGGTTAGCGGTCGTGCACGACGACCTGTTGCCGACGGTCCACGTTGACCAGCACTGCCACGAGTGTGGTGGCAGCTACCGGGTGACGTTGTATGACCTCCTGGCCGAACACCGGCTTCTGAGTGAGTGGTCGCCGGCTCGATCATGCACGGCGTGCTCGACGGATTTCTACCTGTTGCTCCAGGCCATCCCGGAAAGCGTGATAGCTTCGCTCGAACAGGCGTGGCAGGAGGTCGTGCAGGCCGCGGAGGCGGCCGGTATCGCGTTGCGAATGAGCCGGGACTAAGGGACGCACCAGGGGGCCGGGTGGCCGGGTCACGTGGTGTCGAGCACGCCTTCGGGGTGTGATTGGGGTTGGAGGTCGTCTTCTTCGCTTCCCTCGATCGAGATGCGTGGCAGCGCCCTGTCGAGCCACGCCGGGAGCCACCAGTTCCAATCGCCCATGAGCCGCATCGTCGCGGGGACGAGGATCAGGCGGACGACGGTGGCGTCGACGAAGACGGCAACCGCCAGGCCGAGCCCGAACTCCTTGACGACGCGCTGGTCGTTCAGGACGAAGCTCAGGAAGACGACAATCATGATGCTCGCCGCGGCGGTGATGACGCTCGCGGTGGCAGCAAGACCCCGGGCAACGGACCTGGCGTTGTCGCGAGTGCGGAGAAACTCCTCGCGGATGCGGCTGACGAGGAAGACCTCGTAGTCCATCGAGAGGCCGAAGAGGACGGCGAAGAGCATCATCGGCAGGAACGACTCGATCGGGCCGGTCTTGTCGGCCCCCGTCAGGCCAAGGCCCCATCCCCACTGGAAGACGGCCACCACGACGCCATAGGCCGCGCCGATGGAGAGCAGGTTCATAAGGGCGGCCTTAAGTGGGATGACGATAGAGCGGAAGACCGCGGTGAGCAGGACAAGGCTCACGCCGATGACGATCGAGAAGAACAGCGGCAGGCGGTCGCTGATGCGGTCGGCGATATCGATGTAGCGGGCGGTCGTGCCCGCGAGGTAGACGCCCGAGGTATCTTCGACTGCCCCCGGGATTACATCGTCGCGCAGGGTATGGACGAGGTTGGTCGTGGCGGCA
>DATBWD010000297.1:0-2956 GCA_036515015.1 Tepidiformaceae bacterium | reverse complement strand
CGCTCGCTCGCGAAGAGTTCTACCGCAAGGTGGCCGAAAAGGAAGCCGCCGCTGCCGAGCCGGCCGAGGCCCCCGCAGGCGACGAGGAGCCGGCCGAGGAATGAGCGGGCAGCGCGGCGAGCACCTCTGCCCGCCCGTCGCCATCCTGACGGTCACGACGAACGCGGCCGCGCACCTGCCGCAATACCTCGACGCGTTGGGTCGCATCACCTACGGAAACTGGCAGCTCTGGGTCGTCGACAACGCCTCGACTGACGGCTCGGCCGACCTCGTCGAACGCGAAATGCCCTCGGCGACCGTCCTCCGCAACGACCGAAACCTCGGCTTCACCGGCGCCTGCAACCGTGCCCTCGAACAGATCCTCGCGACCGGCACGCGCTACGTGCTCTTCCTCAACGACGACACAGAGGTGACGCCCGGCTTCCTCGAACCGCTCCTCGCCCTGGCGGACGACCGCACGCTGGTCGCGCCGAAGACCTGCCTGGCGGGACAACCCGGCGCCCTCGACGATTCGGTCGGCGACTTCGACTGGTGGCGGGGAGCATGGAAGCGCCGCGTACTCGGCACCGCCGGTGGACCGGAGTATGGCTACGTCCACGCCATCGAAAACGCCAACCTCTCCTGCTTGCTCGTGCCCGTCGAAGCGTTCGCCCTCGCCGGTCTGCTCGACGACGCATTCTTCGTCTACTACGACGACACCGACTTTTGCCGCCGTGTCCGCGAAGCCGGGTTCCGCATCCTCTACCAGCCGGCCTCCGTGGTCGAACACCGCAAGGGCGCCACGCTCGGCGGGCAGCTATCGCCGTTCGGCTGCTACTACCTCTCGCGGAACCGCCCGTTCCTGATGCGCAAGCACCTCGGGCGAGCGCGCTTCGGGGCGTTCATGGGCTACTACCTTGTCAGCCGTTCAGCGCGAATGGCGCTCTGGGCGCGCCAGGGCCGCTTCGACCTGGTCCGCGCAACCCTCGCCGGCCTCCGCGACTTCGCCCTCGGCCGCATGGGCCCCCGCGGCGGCTGAGTGGCCCGCCCCTGGTTGCCCGGGAAGACCAGGCAAGCAGGTCCGCATCCCAAAACATCACGACTTCAATGGACTTTGGTCGCGAACACACATCCCATTGGGGCCAGAAAAGCGATCAATTCGCGCCAAGAGATCATCTCAATCAGCCGAGACAAGGCGCTCCTTTTCCGGGCTCGGGAATCCATGCGCAAGACGAAATTGGAATGTTTCTATCTTTGGTGTGTAAACAGATGGGGCGGCCGCGGTAGTCACACAACTTTCTAACTTAATTCACTGGAGATTCAGAAGAAATACGCTTGATCTCCACTGCCGCGATGCCCACAATTGGCCGCAACTTTGGTTGCA
Source organism: Tepidiformaceae bacterium (assembly GCA_036515015.1). Taxonomy (GTDB): domain Bacteria; phylum Chloroflexota; class Dehalococcoidia; order Tepidiformales; family Tepidiformaceae; genus DATBWD01. The sequence continues at coordinate 1,593 of DATBWD010000297.1, read as the reverse complement.
GAGAGGTAAACAAAATGTTGAAGCGACTGCTTGCGGTCGGTTTGCTGGTCGGGGCGGTTGCATCCCTCGGGCTCGCCGCAGGCCCGGCTTTCAGCGCCGACAACGGCGCGGTCAATGCGACCGTCACTGTGGCCACACCGTGCCTGACCGTGCCGAGCACCACCATCAACTACGGCACGAAGTCGTTCGCGACCGTGAATACAGGTGAGTCGACTTCCACAGGCCCGGAGTTGTCGATCGGGAGTTGTAGCGAAGCCCCCCAATTCCTGGCTGTACGCGGCGACGATATGGTCTCTAACGATATGAGCGCCGCCTGGACGCTCTCGTCCATGGCTGAAACCACTACCTGTTTCCAGGACGGGGCCGGCGCAGCTTCGACGGTCGACCGGTACAAGCACGAGCTCACATACGGCCCCAACACTCCACCGAGTAGCGTGCTGCTGACAAAGAGCCTCGGAACATTGGGCATTATGTCCGGGATCGGCACAGGCTGGAACATCACTCCCCACCTCTACATGCCATGCTCGGGCAGCGGTGGTGTCGGACAGACGATGAACACGATCATCATCTTCACGGCCTACTACTAGAGCCATGTCGTCGGCGGGCCGAGCAGCGCATCGCCTGAGGCTCGTCGCCGCGGCGATCCTCCTGCTCGCCAGTGCCACTCTCTCGGCACGGGCCGACCAGGGAGTGGCCGTCGATCTCGGGCGTATCGCCGTTGACGAGGAGCTGTCGAAGGGTGGCACCTACCAGCTCCCCGTCATGGGAGTGACCAACCCGGGGGATGAGCCCACTCGCTATCGGATGGGAGTTTCGTACTTCGAGGGTCAGGCAGAGGAGCGGCCGCCGGAGGACTGGTTTACCTTTTCCCCGGCGGAATTCGAACTCCAGCCCGGGAAGACCCAGCCGGTGTCCATCTCCCTCCGCATCCCCACCAGCGCCAGTCCAGCGGACTACCTCGGCCTTTTGCAGGCCTCCATCGCGTCGTCCAGGGAGGGAGTACAGGTGGATGCCGCCGCCGGGGCCCGCCTCACGTTCACCGTGAAGCCTTCCACGCTCCTCGAGGCATGGACGCTCCGCGCCCGTGGCGAGTTCGACGGCATGAAACCATGGTCCTATCTCATCCCGGCGGCCATCGTGGCCCTGGCGGCCGCAACCTGGCTAGGCCGAAAGTTCAGCTTCAACGTCTCCCGGAGGGGCTGATGCGTCGGGCCCTCTTGGCCATGCTTGCGACCGCATTCGTATTTCAACTGCCTGGCGGCGATTTCGCCGAGGCCGGCGACTCCGCCGAAGTCACAGCCTCTGTCCGGGCGAATCCCGTCTCCGTCACGCTTTTCCTGTCCTCGGCGACGATTAGCGTCGGATGGGAAACGTCCGCGGTGGCGCAAGTCGACAACGCGGGTCCCTCTCCGCTTACCGACGTGAGTGTCACGCTGCATGTCCAGCCGGATGGCGTCGCAGCCGTGGATGGATTTGACCGCCTCCTGGGCGTGATCGGAAGCACCGAAACCGCGTCCACTACCTGGGATCTCTGTGGCCTGCTGCCCGGGAACTACGTGTTGCTCGCACGCGCCACCGCCACGATGGCCGATG
>DATBWD010000296.1:0-7164 GCA_036515015.1 Tepidiformaceae bacterium | reverse complement strand
GATGCGGCACATGCGGGCGACTTCGTCGTCGTCGGTGGTAATGATGCCGCCTTCGCCGGTGGTCATGTTCTTCGTGGGGTAGAAGCTGAAGCAGCCCGAGCCGAAAGCGCCGGCGCGACGGCCCTGGTGCTCGGCGCCGTGGGCCTGGGCGGCGTCTTCGACGAGAGCGAGGCCGCGATTCGCACAGAGCGCGGCGATCTCGCCGATGCGGGCGGGGTGGCCAAAGATGTGGACCGGCATCACTGCCTTCGTGCGCGGAGTGATGGCAGCTTCGACGGCGGCCGGATCGAGGTTGAGGTCGAAGGGGTCGATGTCGGCGAAGACGGGACGCGCCCCACAGGCGAGGATGCTGGTCGCGGTGGCGATAAAGCTGAAGGGGCTGGTGATGACCTCGTCGCCGGGGCCGACGCCGTGTGCCTGGAGGGCGACGATCAGGGCCGCGGTCCCGCTGTTGACGGCGACGGCGTGCTTCGTGCCGATGTAGCCGGCGAAGGCCTCTTCGAAGGCTGCTGTGCGGGCGCCCTGGGCGAGTTGCCCGCTTTCGAGGACGGCGAGGACGGCTTCCTTTTCTTCCTCGCCGACGAGGGGCCGGGCGACCGGGATGAACTGTTGGGCGGAGGTCACGTGGTGAGGGTTCCTTTCCTGGGCGCCGGGGGCGCTACTGGGTTATGGCAGGCTCGACTATCGAGAGCCGGCCATCAGTGATCTGGTAGACCCGCCCGCAGCCGGGGCAGGTGAGAGCGTCGTCGAGCTTGCGGGCGCAGAGGCAGGCCCAGCCCATCCTGCGCGCCGGGTTACCGGCGACGAGGGCGTGGTCGGGCACGTCCCGGGTGACGACGGCGCCGGCGCCGACGAGTGCCCAGCGCCCGATCGTAACGCCCGGCAAGACGACCGAGCGGGAGCCGATAGCCGCGCCGTACTTCACGAGGGTCGGGCCGACTTCCCAATCGTCGGCGCTCTTGATGGTGCCGTCGGGGTTGATCGCGCGGGGGTAGCGGTCGTTCGTGAAGACGACTTCGGGGCCGACGAAAACCCCATCTTCGAGGGTGGTGCCGTGGTAGACGCAGGAGTAGTTCTGGACCTTGCAGTTGGCGCCAATCTGGACATCGAAGTCGACGTAGACGCCCTTGCCGATAACGCAGCCGGGCCCGATGCGGGCGCCTTCGCGGACCTGGGCCTGGTGCCAGACGCTGGCGCCTTCGCCGATCTCCGCGCCGGGGCTGACTTCGGCGGTTGGGTGGACACGGAAAGCGGTCACGGGTTGGTGGCCGTCTCGGATGGATCCGGGGCTGCGGGAGCGCCGCCGCGGCCGTTGCCGTCGAGAGAGTACTTGCGGGCGACGAGGTGGACGCGGCGTTTTAGCTCGTTCCGGTCGTGCCACATGATCTGCCTGAGTTCGTCGATGAGGCGCAGGAGGTCCGCTTCGGTGACCTGGACAGACGCTGTGAGGCGCATGACCTTCGGGTGGGCGGTGTCTTCCATGCGTTCGAAATCAGCAACGAGTTCTTCGCGGAGTTTTTCGCCCGGACGTGGGCCGGTGAACACGACTTCGATGTCGTCGCCGGGGCGGAGACCGCGAAGGCGGATCATGCGTTCGGCGAGTTCGAGGATGTTGATCTCTTCGCCCATATCGAGCATGTAGATATCGCCGCGGCCGCCGAAGGTGCCCGCCTGGATGACAAGGCTCACGGCTTCGGGAATGCTGATGAAGTAGCGCATCATCTCGGGATGCATGACGGTGACAGGCCCGCCGAGTTCGATCTGTCGCATGAAACGGGGGACCACCGAACCGCGGCTGCCCATGACGTTTCCGAACCGGACGGCGACGTAGTGGGTGTGGTCGCTGTTCCGGGCGAAAGCAAGGACGAGCAGTTCGGCGATGCGCTTGGTGGCGCCCATGATGCTCGACGGTCTGACGGCCTTATCGGTCGAAATGAGCACGAAGCGGCCCGTCTGGTAAGTGCGGGCGGCGCGGGCGACATTGAGCGTGCCGAGGACGTTTACACGGAACGCCTCGTCCGGGTGTTCCTCCATGAGGGGGACATGCTTGAGCGCGGCCGCGTGGTAGACAAGTTTGGGACGGACCTCGCGGAAGATTTCGTCGACCTTCGGCTCATCGACGATGTTGGCGACCCAGAGCTTCAGGGTCGTCTGCGGAGAGATAGCGGAGATCTCCGTCATCAAGTCGTAGAGGCCGCTTTCGTTGTTGTCGACCAAATGGAGTTCGCGAGGCTGGAAGCTGAGAACCTGACGGCACAGTTCTGAGCCGATGGAGCCGGCGGCCCCGGTAACCATGATGACGCGGTCCTTCACAGACTGGCTGCAGGCGGCGAAGTTCACTTCGACGGGCTCGCGGCCGAGAAGGTCATCGAGGGTGAGTTCGCGGAGGGCGTCGTGCGCGCCGAGGACCCAGTCGTTGACGCCGGGGACGATTCGGACGGGGACGCTCAACTTCTGGCAGGTGGCAACCACGCCGCGAATGAGCGAGCCTTTGGCGCCCGGGATGGCGATGGCCACGACATCGACGTCGCGCTGGCGGATGGTGGCCTCCAACTGGCTGACCGGCCCGAAGACCCGGAGCCCGTGGATGCGAGTGTTGTGCTTCTGGGCATCGTCGTCGACGAGCCCGATGGGGTAGTAGTTGAGTTCGGGCGAGTTCTGGAGTTCACGGGCGAGGAGTTGGCCGGTGTGCCCCGCGCCCACGATGAGCAGCTTCCGAGAGGCAACCGCCGCCCAGGGAGCATGCTGGAGGAGGCGCCGGCGCATCTTGAGCATGGCCATCCCGGGGAAGATGAGCGCCCCGGCCATGAGGATCACCGAGAGCGGCAGGTCGCGTTCGTCGACCCAGAAGTTGGCGGTGTAAATCAGGAGCGTGACGACCAGGACGGGGCGGAAGAGAAGAAGGATGTCGCCAAGGCTACCGTAGGCCCAGACAGTCCTGTAGACGCCGAAGGCGAGGTTCGCGCCAACGTAGGCGAGGGCGAGCAGCGGGAGGATCCGCGCGACGAACTCGGCGTTTTCGCGGGGGACGTTGCCATCGAAGCGGAGGAGAAGGGCTGCCGCAAATGCAGCGGTGACCACGAGGACATCGAGCAGGACAGCTGCGACGAGATGGATGGGGTGGCCGGCGAAGAAGCGGCCCAGGGGGCGCCTTGGCGCCGATTTCGACGATAGGTTGTCGTCCATTAGCGTGCTCCGGCCCCTCTCAGGACAGTGAGGAACGTCTGCCACAGGATGTGGACATCCGTCAGCACCGAGTGGTCCGCCACGTAGGCGAGATCGTAGGAAATGATCTCGTCATAGGTCAAATCCGATCGGCCTTTAGCCTGAGCCAGGCCAGCGATGCCGGGCAGGACATCATGACGTTTGTGGTAGTGATCAGGATACTGCGAAACGATTTCTGGAAGCTCAGGGCGGGGGCCGACAAGGCTCATTTCTCCTTTCAACACGTTGAGCAGGTTGGGGAGTTCGTCGATGGAGGTCTTGCGGGCGATGGCGCCAAGGCGGGTGAGGCGGGGATCCCGCCGGCCCGGGGGACTGAATACGAATGTGTTCCAGTCGTCGATGACATGGGGGCCAGGTTCGCCGGGGCGCGGGTGGCGCATGGTGCGCAGCTTGTACATGCGGAAGGGGCGGCCGTGAAGGCCGATGCGCTCCTGGACGAAGATGGGGTTGCCGCGGAGTTCGATGGCAAGCAACAGGGCCATGAGCCCGGCGACGACCGTCGCAACCGGCGCTCCGAGCAACGTGAGCGTCAGATCGAAGATGCGCTTGGGCACGAATTCCAGCGTACGAAGGCGGCAGGCTAGGCGCGACCAGCCCTACTGGAAGACGGTCCGGAAGGTCACGAGGCCTTCACGATCGAAAGTGAGGATGTGGCCGGAGATGGCGATCGGCCGGCCGGTCCAGCGGCGGGCCTCGTCACGGGCGCGGAACATATCCTCGCCCTGGCGGCGGACGACATCGCCGGGCGAGAGCCTCGGGTAGAGGCGCCGGTACCAGGCGCAATCCTGGGCTGCGATAAGGACGACTTCGCGCAGCCCCTGTGAGTCGACGAGCGCGCGCATGCCCTCGCGGACGGGCTTGAGTTCGCCCATGATGAAGCGCCTGACGCGGCTTTCGGAGAGGCTGGCCGCCTTCGCCAGCCACCAGGCGCCGCCCGGGACGGCCACGCGATCGACGGCGCTCGAGGGGTAGCGGGCGGCGAGGAACTCGTCGATAGCGGGCAGATAGCGCGCCTCGCTCGTATGGATGGCGACCACCGTGGCAGCGCCGCCAGCGAGGCGCGCGCTGACCCGGTGGCCCTCGGGCGTGGAAGTCACGCGGCCGGGGGCTTCTTGCCGCCCTCAGCTTGTGGGGGCTCGGGGGGAGAAACGGTGACGGTACCGTCGATCTCCTCGGCTATCTGGTCCAGTTGGGGGGAGGCCCCGGTGGGCGGGCGACGGGTGGTCCGGCCATCCTCGTCGACGAAGAGGCCGGGGATATCGAGGCCCACGGCGCGGAGGGTTTCGATTGCCTGGGCGAGCATGAGCGGCACCTGGCTGCTGTATTTGCCCATGGGGCCCGCGCCGTTACCGGAGCCGCCGTCGATGAGGACGATGCGGTCGACCTGGGCCATGGGCGAGGCGATGGCCGCGGCGATCTCCGGCAACTTCTTGATAAGTTCGGGGTAGACAGAAAGCTGAAGGGCGGCCTGGTTGTAGGCGTTGAGGGATTCGGCGAGTTGCTGCTTGCCTTCCGCCTCGCCGAGGAGGATGGCCTTCTGCCCTTCGCCCTCGGCCTGGAGTTCGGCCTGGTGGGCCTCGGCCTTCAGGGTGCGGGCGCGGGCTTCGCCTTCGCCTTCGGCTTCGAGTTCACGGCGGCGGGCCTCGGCGATGGAAATGCGGCCCTTGGCCTCGCCCTCGGCTTCGAGGGCACGGGCACGAGAGGTGCCTTCGGCGCGCTGGACCGTGGCCTGGCGTTCGCCTTCGGAACGCACGATAGCCGCCTCGCGCTCAGCCTGCGCGGGCTTAATGACCGAGGCCTCGAGAGCGCGCTCCTGGCGCATGACTTCCTGCTGTTCGACGGCGATGTGAGCGCGGACTCGTTCTTCTTCGACCTCGACTTCGGCCTTAACCACCTCCCTGCGAGACTCGGCATCGGCAAGGGGGCCGGCCTGGAGCGAACGCGCCTGTTCGGCATCGACCTGGGCCTTGGCCTTGGCCATGCGGAGGTCGCGGTCGCGGTTTGCCTCGGCGATGGCGGCGTCGGCTTCTGCCTGTGCGGTTTGGCCCTGGCGGCGCGCGTCGGCCGAGCGGACCATGGCATCGCGGGTGGCCTCGGCTTCGCCGATCTCGGCGTCGCGCTTCACTTCGGCGACACGCTTGCGGCCGAGGTTGTCGAGGTAGCCCTGGTCGTCGCTGATGTGCTGGATGGTGAGCACGTCGAGGTTCATGCCGATGCCGCCGAAGTCGGAGCCGGCCTCGTCGGTGACTTTGGTGACGAGGGTCTCGCGGCTGCTGTTCAACTCTTCGACGGTCATCTTGGCGCAGATGGAGCGAAGGTGGCCGGAGAGGATCTCCTGGATGCTCTGCTGGAGTTGCTGGCGGGGAATGTTGAGGAAGCGCTCGGCGGCGGTGCGAATGGCCTCGTCCTGGGAGTCGAACCGGACAAGAGCGACGGCATCGACGTTCACCTGGACGCCCTCTTTGGAGTAGGCGCCACGGATGGGGAGGGGCGTTTCGAACGGTGCGAGGGACATGAAGTCGACGCGTTCGATGACCGGGAGGCGGAAGCTGGCGCCGCCGCGGACGACGCGGAATCCGCCACGGCCGGTGAAGACGGCGACCTGGTCCGGGGGGACTTTGACGTAGTAACGAGCGTAGAGGCCGGCGACGAGGATGACGACAAGGGCGATACCGCCGACGACGATGGGGATGGCGAGACTCATTCCTCGGTTCCTTTCGATGCCGGCTCGAGGGGTGCCGGCGCTGATTCTGAGCCGAGCGGGGCGACGGTGATGCTGCCGGGGCCGACCGCCATCACGCGGACGGGCGTGCCCTGGGCGATGCGCTCGCCGGAACTGGAGCGCGCGGCATGGGCCACTCGGGCGCCGCTGCCGGGCGCCACCACCGACACGCGTCCCACGCCGCCTTCGGGGATCTCGGAGGAGACCTGGCCCTGGAGGCCGAGGAAGTCGGACTGGGCGACGTGGGTGCTGCCCTGCTGCCGGGACATTGGCATGACGATCAGGAAGAACGTCCCTCCGGCGACGGCGAACCCGCCGAACGCGGCGAACAGCACGGCGGCCCAGATGGACCAGTCGAGCGACTGGCCGATGTAGCCGAAGCCACCGAACGCGGTGGCGAAGACGAAGAGGATCCGGGAGCTGAAGGGCGAGTGGGACGTGCCGTCGAAGTCACTCCCGCCTTCGGCGCCGAGGTCGAAGAACTCGCCCACGATGAAGGTAACAACGGCGAGGAAAAGGCCGACGCCAAAGATTACAAGGAAAGCCATCTATTCGACTCCGGCACGGATGGTTCGACACTCGGTCGAGCCGGCGCGGGAAGAATAGCAGCCCTGCCGCGATTCGACATCATTACTCACAGATTCGACGGAAACCTGGCAGGCAGGGCGGAGTAGCCGGGGGCGAATGGGTCCGGTGGTCAGACGAGTTCGAGGGCTTCGCCTTCGTACTTGCGGGCGCCGCGGCGGAGTTCGACGAGGCGGCCGAGTTTCACGACGCAGTCGGCCACGCCTCGTTCGCCGCGGAGGGTGTCGAAGCTCTGCATCCCGCAGACGTTGCAGGCGCCGTGGTGGCAGTCGGCCACGGTTTCGACGGAGTGAACATCCTTCCACTGGCCGCGGAGGTAGGCCTTCGTGACGCCGCTGTCGATGTGGTCCCAGGGGAGGGGCTCCTGCGTGTCCCATTCGCGGTGGGCGAACCAGGCAGCGTCGACGCCGGCCGTCTCGAGGGCAGCGTCCCATACATCGGGCTTGAAGTACTCGCTCCAGGCGTCGAACTTCGCGCCGTTGCGCCAGGCTTCGTAGATGGCCTCGCCGACGCGGCGGTCGCCACGGCTGAGGACGGCTTCGAGGAAGCTATCGCGGGGGTCGTTCCAGCTGAACTCGATGCCGGCGGAGCGGCAACCGTCGCGGAGGAGGGAGTGCTTGGGGCGGAGTTCT
>DATBWD010000295.1:0-3221 GCA_036515015.1 Tepidiformaceae bacterium | reverse complement strand
CTGGCCGGGTCGATCAGCGCGATCGTGGAGGCGGTGCGTTCGTCGATCGAGGTGACGCCGCCGGAATTGGTTAGCGACCTCATGGCGCACGGCATCGCCCTGGCCGGTGGCGGGGCACTGTTGCGGGGACTGGACCGCCGGCTGAGCCAGGAAACGCGGTTCCCGGTCTACGTGGCCGAGGACCCGCTGCTCTGTGTCGTGCGCGGGGCCGGGGAGGTGCTCGAGGAGTCCATCCTCCTCGCGAAGGTACAGTCACAGGTAGCCTCAAGGCGGTCCGGGCGGTAACATCCGCCTGCGCCCGCGGAAAATCCGATGTTGATATTCTCGCGATATACATGGTGGCTGGGAGCGATGGTCGGGCTCGCGCTGCTGCTGGCGGTGGCGGGACAGACGGGCGTGCTCAACCCGTTCCAGGGCGTCTTCCTGAAGGCCACCTCGCCCGTGAGCGGCGCATTCAACGGTGTGTTCAGGCCCGTCGCCTCGTTCCTCGCCGACGCCGGGGACCTTCGCGCAATCCAGGCTGAGAACCGCGAGCTGCGCCTGGAGAACGAAGAACTGCGCGCCCTCCTGATCGAAGGCCAGCGCGACTCGGAGCGCGTTCAGGAATTGGAGGAGGCCCTCGGGATCCTCGAGAGGACGGGCGACCAGACCCTGGTGGCGGCGAGCGTCGTCAGCCGCGCTTCGACATCGTTCGACTCCGTGGTGAGCATCAACAAGGGTTCCAACGACGGGATAAAGAACGGGATGGTCGTGCTTTCCTCGAAGGGCACGCTTATCGGAACGGTGACGAAGACGTTCCCGGACAGTTGCTTCGTGCGCCTGCTCAACGACAGCCGGAGCAAGGTGAACGCGGAAGTCCAGCAATCGAAGGTGCGTGGGGTTGTCCGTGGCAACCCCGGCCGGACGCTGACATTCGACCTCGCCGAGGCGGATGTCAAAGTGGGCGACATCATCGTCACCTCGGGCCTCGGCGGCAATTACCCTGCCGGCCTGCCAATCGGGCGGGTGAGCGAGGTTTCGGGGACGGCGCAGGACCTGTACCGGAAGGTGAATGTGGAACCGATGGTGCGCCTTTCGACAGCGACGACGGTCCTTGTGCTGACGAGCTTTACGCCACAACGCATCGATGTGAGCGGCAGGTGAGAAGCGCCCTCGTTGCCCTGCTGTTGATCCTGGCGGCCGTCGCCCAGGTCACCGTGGCGCCGCTCTTTCCCCTGGGAAGCGCCGTGCCGAATCTCGCGCTCCTGACCCTGGTGCTGGTCGGCGTCATCGGGGGGGCACCAGCCGTCATGCTCGGCACCCCGGTGCTCGCAATTTCACTGGGCTTCCTTTCGGACCGGTCGCCCGCGTTGCTGCTCCTGGGCTACCTGCCATTGCTGCCGCTGGCCGCCTACCTCGACACGGCGAGCATCCCCATGAGCCGCTATTTCCAGACGCTTTCGACGATGGTGGTGGTGGGCCTCACCGTCCGCGGGCTGCTGGCGCTGGCCGCCATGTCTTCGGGGGCGAGCCTCACGCTGGGCGTGGTGCTCTGGCAGGTGGCGCTGGCCGGCATGATCTTTGACGCAGCTTTACTGACACTGGCCTACGTTCCGTTGCGGTTCGTAGGATTGGAACCACGAGCACTGACTCTCGAGCGAGGCAGCTTTTGACAGTATGAGCATGTTCGACGGGAACTTCCGGCAGGGCTCATCGGCCAGTCGCACCCGGCCGCATGGCAACCTCGGGGTGCTTCGGCTGGCCGTCCTGCTGATGTTCGCGGTGCTCGTCGCCCGGCTCGTCAACATGCAGATCGTGCACGGCGAGGACTACGCCAACCGGTCGCGCGACAACTACATCAGCCAGACGAACATCCTCCCGCCGCGGGGGCTGATTTACGACCGCAACGGCGAACCCCTGGTGCGGAACATCGGGATCTACAACGCGGTGATCACGCCGCGGTTTCTCCCGGACGCGACGGACCTGCGGGACCAGATTTACCTCTGGATCGAAGAGAGTCTGAAGGTACCAGCGCTGCAGGTGCAGGCGATGGTCCAGGACGCGGAGAAGGACGACCGGGTCGATGCGCCGATCACGGTCAAGCGCTACCTGTCGCCCGAGGAAGCGCTGACGCTCGAAGAGGCCGCGATCGACATGCCGGGGCTCAGCCTCAGCATTTCGCCGGGACGCGAATACCTCGGCGGGGACGCTTTCAGCCACATCCTGGGCTACATCGGACTCCAGGACCCGGGGCAGGTGGCGGAACTCCGGCGAAAGGGTTACGCGTTCAACGAGCCGATTGGCAAGGCAGGAGTCGAGTCCCGGTACGAAAGCGAACTCCGCGGAGAGATTGGCTACGCCAGCAACGAACAGGACGCCTACGGCAACCTCATCTCCGTGCTGGAGTCGACGGAGGCAGAGCCGGGCAAGAGTCTCCGGCTTTCGATCGATGGCGGGCTACAAAACTACATCACAGAACTGCTCCAGGATTCGATGGGCGAGGCGTACACGGCGGCTGCGGTCGTAATGGACGCGAAGACCGGCGAACTCTACTCGATAGTTTCGATCCCGACGTACGACAACAACATGTATTCGAAGCCCGATCTGTACTCGGAAGAACTCGAGCGAATGGCGAAGGACGACGTGCGAAAGCCGTTCCTGAACAAGGCCCTGACGGCGGAGGCTCCCGGTTCGACCTTCAAGCTGATCACGGCGGCAGCGGCGCTGAACGAGGGGTTGGTGACGCCAGAAACGGGCCGGCAGGTAGACAGCCGGATTCTCGCCATCCGCGGCGAAAACGGCGAGACGTATCTTCTCTACGACTGGGCGACCCACGGCTGGGTGAACCTGACCCGGGGAATTGCGCGGTCGTCGAACATCTACTTCTACATGGCCTCGTGCGGCATCTATCCCGATACTCCAGGGCTCGGAAAAGACCCGTACGAGTCGGCCATAACCCTGGCCCACTACGCCCGGATGTTTGGGCTGGGCAAGACCACTGGCCTGGACGTCAACTCCGGCGAGATGGCCGGCGTCGTGCCCGATCCCGAATACAAGAAGCGGGCCTATTCAGGCCCCGAGTTCAACCCCTGGGACCGCGAGTGGTACTACGCGGACACCTGCTTCATGGGGATCGGGCAGCAGGACGTGAAGGCTTCGCCACTCCAGATCGCGCGGATGACCGCCTCGGTCGCCAATGGCGGCTACCTCCTGACGCCGCACGTGGTGACGGACATCCTGGA
>DATBWD010000294.1:0-7327 GCA_036515015.1 Tepidiformaceae bacterium | reverse complement strand
CACCTCAGCCAGGGCGAACGAGCCCCACGGGCTCTCCGGTACGTTGGTGACAGTGATGAGCACCGTGGGCGGGATTGTGGGATGCAGAGCAGGCGGGAGCAGACTCGTCATGCCAGAGTCGTCGATCTCATAGAGCAGTTGAAGCAACTGCGCTCCGGGCAGTTCGAGTGGCTCCGTATCGAGGCCGGGCATGACCGGCGATTCGGATGCCAGTTGGGAGATGTCGCGGCTACCTACGAGCGGCATTAGTCGGCGCCTCCCACTGCCACGGCTTCCGGCTTTCCGGCGAACTTCGGCATTACCTCTTTCGCGAACAGGCGGAGGCTGGCGAGCACCTCTTCCTGCGGCACCGTCTCGATGGCGTTCAGCAGGAAGTTGATTCGATCGACGCCGACGGCTTCCCATTTCCGGATGACTTCGACAATCCGGTCGGGGTTGCCGATGGCCAGACCTTCGGGGATGGACCCCTCGGGCGCGCTCGTCGCCTCGCGGCGGAGGGCTGGAAGCAGGCCAAGGTTCGGGTACGACCGGGTCGGGTAGGCCTGGCGAGCGGCGAGCAGTTGTTCGGCCAGGTAGTTGAACGTGCCCGCCAACCGCTGGCCCGTCTTCGCCCCGTACTCGTTGTCTTCGTGGCAGAAGAGGAAATTGACCGTGTTGACCTGCTCGTTCACGAACGAGCCGACAGGGTTGCAGTACTTGATTCGGCGGCGGTACTCCGCAATCTTCGCTTCCTGCTCCTGGAAACCGCCAAAGGTCAGGCCGAGACTACCCATGCCGCGGTCGGCGGCGTCGAGTTCGGTGCCGGGGCTCGTGACAGCCACCCACATCGGTGGGTGCGGCTTCTGGTAGGGCTTGGGGAGGATGGCTCGTTTGGGCATGCTGAAGGCCCGGCCCTCGTAGGCGAACCGCTCCTGGGTCCACATCTTCGGGATGATCCGCACCCACTCGTCCCACGTCTTCTTCGTCTCGTCGGGATCGGCGCTGAAGCCGCCCAGTTCGGTCCAGGTCGCGGACCGGCCGGTCCCGAATTCGAGTCGCCCGCCGGAGACGATGTCCATCGTGGCGGCGACTTCCGCCGCCTTGATCGGGTTGTTGAACTGCGGCACGCACACGACGATCCCGCGGCCGATGCGGATGTTCTTCGTCTGCATCGCGCAGGCCGTCAGGAAGATCTCGGGCGCGCTGCAGTGGGAATACTCCTCCAGGAAGTGGTGCTCTACTGCCCAGACCTGGTCGAAACCCAGTTCGTCGGCCAGGCGCACCTGCTCGAGGCAGTTCTGGTAGACCTGGTATTCGGTCTCTCGTTCCCATGGACGCGGGACGGAGATCTCATAGAAAATGCCGAATTTCACTACTCACCTCGCGAATGGCTCGTTTCGGCAATCTACCACAACCTGGCGAGGGAAGCTGACTACGGCCTGTTCCCGGGAATCGTCGGCGTGAGGGACACGATCGGAGTCGGAGTCTCGGTCGGTTCCTCCGTCGGAGTCGGGGTCGCGGTGGGTTCTTCCGTCGGTTCAGGCGTGGGAGTCTCCGTGGGCGTTGGCGTGAGAGTAGGTTCGTCCGTCGGCCGTGGCGTGGGTTCAACTGTCGGTTGGACGGTGGGACTCGGAGTTGGTGTCTCGGCCACTGCTCCCTGTTCGCCATCCCTCGTGAGGAGGATGACGGCAAGGCCCGCGGCCGCGATGGCAAGGACGGCGGCCACAATCGCGGCCGCAACCGCTGCGCCATTCGATCCGTCGCCGCGGGGTGGGGGAGGCGGCACCATGCCGCGCCTGACGAGTGTCGTCGAATGCCTGCCCCTTGTGCCCTCGGGCGCGCGCAGTGGCGGGACGACCGCCACCGGCGCATGCCGGGCGGTCTGGCGAGCCGGGGCCACCGCTGACCGCCTCAGTGCCGTACCGAATTCGCCGGCAGAGACGAACCTGTCGTGCGGCGAAAGCGCCAGGGCGCGCGCAAGCGTCGACTCCACGGTTGGCGAGGCGGACATAGCGAACGTCCGCAGGGGCGGCGCGGGCGAGGCGAGCCGCTGGCCCGCTATGGCTGCCGCAGTCGTGCCGGCGAAGGGCAGCCTGCCGGCGATCATCTCGTAGACCGTGAGGCCGAGGGAGTACACGTCCGAGCGAGCCTCGGCCGGGGAGCCCTGGATGACTTCGGGGGCGAGATAGGCGATGGTGCCCAGGACCTCACGAGCCTCATCCGGCGAAAGGGTCCGGGTAACGGTATCGGCCACGCCGAAATCGGCGACCTTGGCCACGCCGTGGTCGTTGACCAGGATGTTCTCCGGCTTGACGTCGCAGTGGATCACTCCCTGGTCGTGCGCGTACTGGAGGGCCAGGGCAACCTGCGCGCCGTAGCGGATGGCATCCTGCTCGCTCAGACGCCCGCTCGTTTCCAGGAGTTGCCGGATCGACTGGCCGGCGACGTACTCCATGACCAGGTAGTGGTGCCCCTCATAGGTGCCGACGTCGTAGACCGAGACGATGTTGGGATGCTGCAGGCGGGCAATGAGCCGCGCTTCGCGCTGGATGCTGTCGACGAGTTCGGACTCCTGGGCACTTACGGAGTCGCGCAGGACCTTGACCGCGACGCGGCGGCCAAGCCTCTCGTCTTCCGCCAACCAGACTTCCGACATGCCGCCGGTTCCGAGCAACCGTTCGAGGCGGTATCGTGCGTCTATGACATCGGAGGGGTTCAAGGCGCGTTGACACTCCGGACGGTAGGTTCAGGTCTCGTTTCTCGCGATCGGAACGTCGAGATGATCCTGCTGCTGGCCAGCGGGGCCTTCATCCTGTTGGGATGGAGGGCGCTCGAGGCTGCCGGCATCGAAATGGCTGCCGGTTCCGACCGGATCCTAACGCAATTCGTCGTTGTGGGGGTGCTGGGCCACCTCGGTCTGCGCTTCGTCGCGCCCTTCGCCGCGAGCCAGCCCTATGCCATCGCGTTGTTCCTCACCGCGATAGGGCTTGTGTTCGTCAGCCGCCTTGCCCCAGCCCTCGCCCAGGACCAGGCGAACTGGGTCACGCTCGGCGTGGTGCTGATGCTGGTCACCGCCGGTCTCTCGTCCCGCTACCGGGTGCTTCGCCGCTACAAGTACACGGCGGCACTTGCGGGGGTCGGGCTGCTCCTGCTGACAGGCATCTTCGGGACGACCATCAACGGCGCGCGCCTCTGGATTGTCATCTTCGGGCAGAGCGTCCAGACGACTGAGTTGATCAAGGTCTTCCTGCTGCTGTTTCTCGCCGGTTACCTTGCGGACGAGGCAGACGTGCTCTCGGCGCCACGGATCCGATTCGCCGGCCGGACGTACTCGACGCTCCCCTACCTGATTCCGCTGGCGCTCACCCTGCTGCTCGCAGTCATGGCGCTGGCGCTGCTTCGCGACCTCGGCAGCATCGCGCTCCTGCTGCTCCTTGCCATGGCAATGCTCTACGTGGCGACTGGCAAGGTTCGCTTCGTGGTGGCCGGCATCCTCCTCCTTGGGCTCACCGCCATTGCCGGATACGCCATCTTCGACCACGTCCAGGCGCGGGTCGACACGTGGCTGGACCCTTACGCTGACGCCGCGGGCGCCGGCTACCAGTCGCTGCAGAGCCTCTACGCCATCCAGGCGGGTGGGGTGACCGGCGAAGGACTGGGTCTCGGGCAGCCCACGGTGATCCCGGCGGCCACGACAGATTATGTCTTCAGCGCGATTGGCGAAGAGCTTGGCCTGGTCGGCGCCCTCGGAGTGATCATGCTGTACATCTCTCTCCTCTTCGCCGGGCTGAGAGTCGCGCTTTCGGTCCGAGATGACTACGGCCGGCTGGTGGCAAGTTGCACTGCACTCCTCATCACCATCCAGATGGCCGTCATCATCGCCGGCAACCTGCGGCTTATCCCGACGACAGGGATCACGCTGCCGTTCGTCAGCTATGGCGGCTCGAGCCTCATCGTGAACTTCGTGCTCATCGGCCTGTTGCTCGGGATTTCGAACGACGCGCAGCGACGGAGTCAGGAGTAGAAGCGAAGCACCACGGACCCGAACGCCACCGTTTCGCCGTGCCGGACGAGGACGCCTTCGTCATCAACCATCGTCCCATCGAGAAAGGTGCCGTTTGTGCTGCCGAGATCCCTCAGGCGCCAGCCGGCGGGCGTCCCGCCGATGGTAGCGTGCCGCCCCGAAACTGAGGGGTCGGCGATCACGATGCCATTTTCGAGATCGCGGCCGATGGTCATCGTGCCGGCAAGGATAAACTCGCTGCCGGACTCCAGGCCGCTACGCGCCGGGTTCTCGATGACAAGTCGCGGTCCGTTCGCCGATCGCGCCGGCCGGAAGGTCCTCGCCGTGCGGACAACAAGCCCGGACCGCATGGTGAGGGCCACGGCGAGAACGAAGAAGAAGATGATCGCCAGCAGCCCCAGCCGCAGCGCGAGGAGTTCCGTGGAGTCAGTCATCGATGGCGTTCCACTTCCAGTTCGACGTCACCCACCTTCACACGCACGCCCGGCGCCATTTCTACGCGTTTGAGCCGGCGTCCGTTCAGGCTGAGGCCGTTACGGCTGCCGAGGTCGACCAGTGCATAGCCATGTTCCGACCGTACGAGTTCGGCGTGTTCCCGTGACACAGCAAGACTGGGTAGCACGAGGTCGTTCCCGGGTCCGCGGCCGATGGTAAAGGGCGTATGGGTTACCTGCACGACGTCGGCGCCCCCGACGAGCAGCCACACCCCGGCCTCGCGGTCCAGGCGACGAGTCACGCCGCTGAAGGGCGCTTGAGCGCGGTGTCGGGTGTCCGCGAAACGCGCGCTGACTACCGGGTTGCCCTGTGCTACGTCGTCCGAAGGCGCGAAGCGGATGATGCGATCACCGATCCTGTGCAGGTTGCCCCGCTGCTCGATACCGTCGATGAGCGCCTCAATCTCTTCGCGCAGGTGACTAAGCGCCGGGGCGTACTGGCTGTAGTCGACCGTGCTCAAGGTGACGCGGATGTCGTTCGGCGCGGTTTCATCCTGGACTGCCTCTTCAACGACCTGCTGCACCGTGCGTAACAACTCCAGCGGGTGGAGAGAACTGCCACTCAGCTTCCTGGCAGTCTGATCGAGCAGGCGCTCGAGGCGGCTGAGTCCGTCGCTGGTCATCGACTCAAGGCCGCCCGGATGACCTCACCGGCGATCGGCGAGGCGACGACTCCACCCTGCCCGCCGTTCTCGACAACAACGGCAACGGCGATCACCGGGTTGTCCGCCGGCGCGAACGCGATGAACCAGGCGTGCGATGTCCCGGTGCCACTTTCGGCAGTGCCGGTCTTGCCGCCGACCTGGATACCGGGAAAGTTCACGCCGTTGGCCTGGCCGTTCGCGACTACGGACACCATGAAGTCCCGCATGATGGCGGCCGTCTCAGAGCTGATGACACGGTGCTTACCCACCTGCTCGAGCCTGTCGAGCGCCTTTCCGTCCTTCGCCGTGGCAAGGCCGACATGCGGGTCCACCAACACGCCGTCGTTAGCGATGGTCGCCGCGACGAGCGCCATCTGCAGCGGAGTCGCGAGCAACTCGCCCTGCCCGAACGCTGTCGTGGCGAGCAGCACCGGACTGCGCTCAGAGCCGGGTGCGAGGACCTGCGTCGGTGAAGTGTCAAACGTGAACGGCAAAGACCGCCCAAACCCAAAGTCCTGCGCCGTCTCGAGGAGCCGATCCCATCCGAGGTCCACCCCGAGTTGGGCGAAAATGGCGTTGACCGAGAACGTGAAGGCGTTCTTGAACGGGTAGGTGCCCGGCCCCTGGGGCACGTTCCGGCAACTGACCGGGAAGCCGTCTATGACAACTTCCTCTCCGCAAATCACGATGGTTTCGGGCCGGATCACGTTGTTGTCGAGGGCCGAGGCCGCGGTCACAGTCTTGAACGTCGAACCTGGCGGATAGAGACCTTGCGTGGCTCGGTTCAAGAGCGGTGACGCCGGGTCGGCGACGAGCGCGTCGCCCTGCTCGGCCAGCAAACCCGGACTGTAGGTCGGGTAGCTGACCATCGCCAGGACCTCGCCATTGCGCGGGTCGATGGCGACTACGGCCCCGGGTCGCTGCCCGAGCGCGGCAACCGCCGCGGACTGAATGGCCGGGTCGATCGTGAGCATGACATCGAGGCCGCGCTGGACGCTGCGGCGGAACTCGGCATTGATCGCGGCTTCGAACGACGCACCTCCGCTCCTGCCGCTCAGCTCGTTGTTGAACGCGAGTTCGGCGCCCTGCGACCCGAAGCGGGCGTCGAGGTACCCGACGAGGTGGGCCCACGAGGGGTCGCCATACTGCCGGGATCCGTCCGGCTGCGACGCGGCCAGGACGTTGCCAGTTCGGGCGAGAATTCGCCCTCGAGCGGGGTTGGCGAAATCGGCGAGGATCCGTGGATTCCCGTCACGCTCCGCCAGGTCGGTGCGGAACACCTGCCAGTAGGCGAGCGTCCCAAACAGGACGAAGAGCCCGAGCAGGGCCACGGTACCAGCCGCGGCCAGGCGTCGTTCGAATCCACCGGGTCCTAGCACAGGTTCGATTGTACGGCCCGCGCGGCGACTGGCCACCACCAGCGATACAGCTCCGGCTGCGGGAGATAGAATCCGTCCCCATGAGTATCAGTCTCCAGTTCATCGGCTCGGGCGATGCCTTCGGCAGCGGCGGACGGCTGCAGGCGTGCATGCTGCTCCGAGGCGCCGGAGACGACGTGGTGATAGACCTCGGGGCATCGTCGCTCGTGGGGCTGAAGCGCGCACACATCGATACGGCGTCGTTGAAGTGGATCGCCATCAGCCACCTCCATGGAGACCACTTCGGGGGGCTGCCCTTTCTCGTCCTTGATGGCCAATTCAGCAGGCGTGAGGAGACGCTCACCATCGCCGCGCCAGCCGGAGCCGAACAGCGAGTGACGGCGCTGATGGAGGCATCGTTCCCCGGGTCGTCGACGGTCCAGCGAAAGTTCGATGTCGTCTACAAGGAGTTGCACCACGGCGAATGGGTCGAACTCGGGCCGGCGCGAATCACCTGCCGTGAAGTTGACCACGTGAGCGGCGCGCCATCGCTCGCACTCCGGATCGAGTACGGCGGCAGGGTGGTGGCGTACTCGGGCGACACCGCCTGGACCGACAGCCTTGTCGAGCTCGCCCACCATGCCGACCTGTTCGTCTGCGAGGGCTACACACTCACGCGACCCATCCGCTACCACATGGACGTTACGACGCTGCTGGGCCACCTCGACGAGATCGGTTGCCGCCGCATGATCGTCACCCACATGGGGCCTGACATGCTCGCCAATCGTGGTGCAGTGGACGTGGAGTTCGCCGAGGACGGCCTGGTGG
>DATBWD010000293.1:0-3464 GCA_036515015.1 Tepidiformaceae bacterium | reverse complement strand
CGATCTGCATGAGCTTCATCCCAACGATGCGCAGGCCCCGCTGTTCGAGCCGCCGGATGATTTCCCCGGCAAGGCCGCGCTGCATGGCGTCAGGTTTCACAAGCACGAGAGTGCGTTCCAAGGTTTTCCTCCAGCGAAAGTGGTGTTAGCTGCGTCGCAAGACTGCGGGGCGGCGCCTTCTCGGTGGCGTGATGGCAGGCTCCCGCAGATACACCGCGTCGACGACCGCGGCGTCCCCTGCCCGGTCCTGAATTTCATCCAGCAGGGCCGCGAGGGCCGCCCGGCAACGGGCTTCCGGCGTCACCTCTAAGCCCCCGAGGGCTCCCGCGCCCTCCCCGGCCAGCGGCATTCCCCGGAGCTCATCGGCTGTCGCGCTTCGCAGCGGACCGGCCGGCTCGCCGTTGCGGAATTCCTGTGCGGCGAACTCGCCCCGGCCGGCCGGCTGGATGGCCGTCACGTCCTTCAGCCCGGTCGTCAGCGCCACTGCCTGCAAGGTGGAGATCCCTCGCACCGGGATGCCAAGCGCCACTCCCAGACCCTGCGCAGTTGCAATCCCGACGCGCAGGCCGGCGTAGCTGCCCGGGCCCTGCACGACCGCAACCCCCGCCAGGTCCCGCTTCCGCCCTGCAACCATGTCGTCGATGGCCCGTAGGAGCAGCCGCGAGTGGTCCTGCTCGGCATCTTGCTCGAATGACTGCACCACCTCACCACCTTCCGCCAGCGCAAGCGCGAAGCGCGAAGAGGCCGTATCGATCCCCAGGATGATGCTCACGCGGACTTGATCGCCTCGACCAGTTGTTCTCCCCGGGGCCCCCGAGGCAGGAACCGCAGTCGCCGCTGCCGGTCAATGTCACCATACCGCAGTTCGATCACCAGGCCGTCCCCCGGGAGCAGGTCCGCCCCGCGTTCCGGCCATTCGATAACCAGCACGCCCTTCTCGGCGTAGTCCCACAGCCCGAGGTCGTCCAGTTCTTCCACGTCCTCAATCCGGTAGAGGTCCACATGGAAGAGGGTCTCCCTGCCGCGATACTCGTTCATCAACACGAAGGAGGGGCTGTTGACCGGCGCCGGTGCGTCGAGCCCGCGGCCAATGCCCTGCGTCAGGCAGGTCTTCCCCGTCCCGAGGTCCCCGCTCAGGAGGATCACGTCGCCTTTCCGCAGCACCCGTCCCAGCGTCTCGCCCAGGCCGCGGGTCTCTTCCTCGTCCGACGTGGCCACTTCCAGCTCGTGCATTTCCGCCATGGCGCCAGTATAGGCAGCCCCCTCGTTACGCCATACGCGCGTGATAGGCTTCGAATATGCGTGTCGCTCTCCTCACCGACATCCATGCCAACGTCCAGGCCCTCGATGCCGTGCTCGCCGACGCGCGCTCCCTCGGCTTCGATGCGCTCTGGCAAATGGGCGACGTCGTCGGCTATGGTCCCGATCCAGACGCCGTCATCGCCCGCCTCAAGGAACTGGGAGCAAGCGGCGTCCTCGGCAACCACGACGCCGCGGCCATCGGCGGTCTCCCGCTCACCGACTTCAATCAGCTTGCCGCCTCCGCCAACCGCTGGACTGCCGGGGTCCTCTCGGATGAGAGCAAGGAGTACCTCGCCGCGCTTCCCCGCGTAAAGCGCGAGGGCGACTTTACGCTCGTCCACGGTTCGCTCCGCGACCCCCTCTGGGAGTACCTCGTCACGCATGACGCCGCCCGCGCCCACTTCTCCCTCCAGGAGACCACCTACAGCATCGTCGGCCACACGCACATCCCGCTCGTCGTAGAAGACGCTCCTGGGGCTGCCGTGGGGGCTGAGTCCCCCGCCCATGACGATGTCGTCCGCCTGGCGGGCCGGAAACTGGTCATTAACCCTGGCGGTGTTGGTCAGCCACGCGATGGAGACCCGCGTGCGTGTTACGCTCTCCTCGACACTGTCGCGGACTCGGTTACCTTCCGCCGCGTCGAATACGACGTCTCCGCGACGCAGAAGCGGATGTGCGACTGCGGGCTCCCGGAACCCCTCATCCTCCGCCTCGCCCGCGGACGCTAACCCACAGAAGGAGGCGCCGTCCCGTGAGCCAGAAACTCCGGGTCGTTGTTGGCTTCCCCGTCCGTGAGGGTGTGCTCGCGCGCATCGCCGCGGTCGACGACCGCATCGCCGTTAACCACCTCCCGCAACTTGCCGGCCACGGACTCGAAGGCCCGGAAATGCGCCGGTTGCTGCCGGAACTGCAACGCGCCGAAGTGCTCTTCGGTCCCGCCACCATGCCCCGCGAATGCTTCGAAGCCGCCCGCCAACTCCGTTGGCTCCAGGTCATCAACGCCGGCGTCGACGCCCTCGCCCGCGAGGGACTGCTCGACCGCGGCTTTGTCGTCACGAACATGGGCGGGCTTGTGGCCGCGTCCATCGCCGAATACGTCATCGGCGCCATTCTCATGCTCTCGAAGGGGTTCCATCTGGCCATCCGCCACCAGGAGGAGCACCACTGGGGCACCTGGCGGGTGACGGAACTCTCCGGCCAGACAATCGGCATCGTCGGCCTCGGGGCCATCGGTCGTGAAACTGCCCGCCGCGCCCGCGCGCTGGGCATGCGCGTCATCGCCTCGCGCCGCACCGTCCTCGGCGGCTCACCCGATGCCGACTGCGACGAACTCGTCTCCCATCGCTCCCTCGAACGCCTCCTGGCCGAATCCGACTACGTCGTCCTCTGCGTCCCCCTCACCGCCGAGACCCGGCTCCTCATCCGCGAGCCACAACTCGCCCGCATGAAGCGGAGCGCTACCCTGATCAACATCGCCCGCGGCGCTATCGTCGACCAGGACGCGCTCGTGCGGGCCCTCCGCTCTGGCACGATCGGCGCGGCGGTCCTCGATGTCACCGACCCGGAACCGCTCCCCGAAAACAGCCCCGTATGGGACCTGCCCAACCTCATCCTCACCCCCCATATCTCCGGATCGGTGGGCGGATACGGCGGCCGCTCGGCCGAACTCTTCGTCTCCAATCTGGAGCGATACCTCCGTGGCGAATCCCTCGAAAACGTCGTTAGCCCCAGGCTCGGATACTGAATAGCGTCGAATCCTCCCGGTTTGACCCCAAGGACGCCGCTTCGTACTGTATTTCACAACCGCATACTTACTGCGGGTCCCATCGTGTTTCGGAGGATGAGGGAACGGCTATGGCCAAACTAAGCATCGAAAATGGCAAGGCGCCGGTGTCCGCCAACCTTGGTCAGCGCATCCGGGCCGCCCGCCGTGATGCCAGCATGAGTCAGGGGCAACTCGCCACCGCCCTGAACACCACCCAGAGCGCCATCAGTCTCTACGAAGCAGGCCAGCGCTCCGTCGGCATCGACATGCTGCTCAACGTCGCGCGCATCCTCAACCGCCCGCTCCACTACTTCCTCGGCGAAGACGGCGACATGCTCTACGTCAAGGACAGCGATATCGCCGAACTCATCGGCGAACTCGAAAAGCACCCCGAAGA
>DATBWD010000292.1:0-2687 GCA_036515015.1 Tepidiformaceae bacterium | reverse complement strand
ACGGGCTGGCAGTCGACAAATCGGCTCAGCACCAAGGACCGGGCACTCAGCACTGGACCCGGCGAAGCCGGGTCAGGGGCAGGGGATGGCGGTGAAGGAGCCGGTGGGGGTGCGGCGGGTGCAGATGCGTTCGGTGAGGTCGATGACGACGCGGCCGTTGGAGCGGATGGCGACGGGGTAGCGGTCGAGGTTGGGGGCGGAGGGGTCATCGAGGCGCAGGCCGGTGACGTCGTAGACGGCGTTGTTGCAGGACTCGCGAAAGAGGAGAGTCGAGCCGCGGGCCTGCGGCGACATGGCGGCGCGATGCTGGTCGAGGAGCGCGGGCAGACCCGGGTCGTTCGTGGGGATGGGGGTCACGCGGCAGCGGCGCTGGGCATTGGAGCGGTTGGCGGCGTCGAGGTCGTGGAGGGCGTAGAAGTCGTCGCCGTCGAGGCGGACGAGGTAGATGTTCCGTTCGCCGACGAAGGAGACGCTGCCTTCGTCGTAGGCGGCTTCGTGCTGGAGTTCGAGCTGGCCGTCGTCGGCGCCTGATTCGAGGAAGACGACGAGGAAGATCGCGACCGCGACCAGGAGCAGGAGCGCGGCCGCCGCGCCGACGCAGCCGAGGACGACCGGCCGGGTCGATGGCATCTCAGGGTGCATGGGGAGGGAGGGGGGTTTGAGGGATGAGTGATGAGGGATGAGGGAGGAGGCTGGCTCGGACGTGGATGCCCGGGATGATCGCAGGTTGCCGGCCCAGGAATCGGCCGCGAGGCGGCTGTTGGCTGGCGAGTAGCTGAGACATATCCGGTTGGTCAGTCGCCGCCGCGGCGGGCGTCAGCAGCATCGGGGCCACGAAGCTGACTCCTCCCTCGTCCCTCCTCCCTCCTCCCTTCCCGCAGCATGCGGGAAATCTCGGCGTCGATGGCGGCGTCGAGGTCGGGGAGGGGGACGACACGGTCGACGAGGCCGTGGCGGAGGGCGGCTTCGGTGTCGATGGGCTGGCCGGTGAGGATCATGTCGGCGGCGACGCCGGGGGGGATGGTGCGGGGGAGGGTCTGGGTGCCACCGGCGCTGGGGATGTACCCGAGGGTGACCTCGGGCAGGGCGAAGGTGGCGCCCTCGGCGGCGATGCGGACATCGCAGCAAAGGGGGAGTTCGAGGCCTGCGCCGAAGCAGTAGCCGTGCATCCGGGCGACGGTGATGCAGCGGTGGTCGAGAAGCAGGCCCCAGACGTCGCGGTCGTGACGGGCACGGCGGGCGGCGATGATGCTGGGGGCGGTGCCGAATTCGGAGATGTCGGCGCCGGCGCTGAAGCAGGGCCCTTCGCCCCGGAAGAGGATAACGCGGACGTCGGGGTTATCGCGGCAGGCTTCGAGGTAGGTCCAGAGGAGGTCGCGCATCTCCATGTTGATGGCGTTGAGGCGCTCGGGGCGGGCGAGGGTGATGGTGGCGACGCCGCGGGGGTCGATATCGAAGCGGACGGGATCGGACATTCCGGGTTACAGGTTACAGGTTTCAGGTGATGGGTGAGGAGCGAGGAGGGAGGAGGCTACCGGCGGCGGTAGATTTGGCCGCGTGGGCCGATATCTTCGACAAGGAGGACCTCTTCCTCCTCGAGCACCATGAACAGGATGCGGATTGAGCCAACCCGAGCGGACCGGAGTCCACGCATGTTAGTGAGGAGTTTCGACTGAGCGGGGTTGAGAGGGTCTTCAGCGAGATGTCGCAGCTTTAACGCGATTCTCGCGCGCGTTTCACGATCGCACCGGCCAAGGTACCGTTCGGCCAGATTCGTAAACCGGAGGCTGTAGGTCAAAGGTCGTACTTCGCCTTAACTTCCTCGAAAGTGACGTAGTCGCCTTTCATCGCCGCCTCGTGTGCAGCACGAACTCGCGCTTCCTCTTCGGGGGTGAGGGTATCGGGGTCGGCGCGCATGTTGAGGAAGTCGAGGAGTTCCTCGGCTTCCTCTTCGGTCAGATCGTCGATGATGTCGCGCAGGGTTTCTTTGGCGCCCATGGGGCTACTTTACCACCCTCACAGCGGCGGAATGACGGGATTCAGTCGTTCCAGTCGTGCTTCTGGATCTGGCTGCGCTGGCGGCGGGAGAGGCCGCGTTCGAGGTCTTCGTTGGCCTTGCGGACGAAGTCGTCCATGTCGTCGCTGCCGAGCTTCATCTGGGAGCTTCGCCAGCGCTTGAGCATGGCGCGGTCCCTGTCGGAGAGGCCGGCCTGGTCGGCCATGCGGTTGACGAGGAGGGTGAGGGCTTCGTTGATTTCGTCGTCGGTGAAACGGACTTCCATGGCTACTTCTTCACCGTTTCTGCGCGGCCGCCGCGCGTCTTGATGCGACGGCGGAACTTGGCGTCGAGGTGCTTGTTGAGAGCGTCGTTGATGTCGTCGGTAAGCTCCTGGAGGCCGGGGCTGTTTTCGGGGCGGTCGGAGCGCCAGCGGCGGATGGCCTCCTTGCCTTCATCGGAGATGTCGGCGTTATCGATAGCGACGGCGCTGGCGAGCATCATCAGCGACCATGCTTCTGGCTCTTCGAGCAGAACAATCATTGGCTATTCACCTGTGAAGATTGGTGGGCGTTTTTCGAGGAAGGCCCGGACGCCTTCCGCCCGATCTTTGGTGGTCTGGAGCAGCAGAGTCAAATCGGTCTCGAAACGGAGGGCCTGTTCGAGGGGCATCCGGAGGCCGCGCCAGATG
>DATBWD010000291.1:0-13850 GCA_036515015.1 Tepidiformaceae bacterium | reverse complement strand
TAGGAGTTGGACCGCGCGGTTATGGTGTCGACGAGTCCATCGACGGCGAGGCGGGGCGGGGCGACCGGGAACGTGGCGAAGATGATGAGCCCGATCGCGCCCGAGATGAAGATCGCGTTCCGGATGACGGCGTAGCGGTGGCGCGATGTGGCCGCCAGGTAGATACCGGCGATGGTGATCGCCGGCCAGTGGAACCAGATGTAGGCCCAGTTCGCCATATCCACCAGGAGGTCGTGGTCGATGATCAGGGATTGCAGTTGCTCTTCCCAGTAGATGCCCACGGACTGTTCGAACTCGATCAGGCGTTCGGCATTGCGAAACGCCTGGGCCTGGCCCGACTCGGTGAGACCGCGAATTGCGAAGTACGCGAGGGCGAACAGTACGAAGAGGACGACCTGGCTGACAACAAAGATGACGTCACTGGTGTGGGTCGAGCGGCTTAGCGCGTTTCGTCGATGCATGTCGGACCTGGCCCACCATGGATTGTAACTGAGGGATGACGGCGCACGGTCCCCCTTCCGACTATCGCCATGAAGCGATAAAGTAATAGTCATGAGCAAGACCCTCCCACCACAGCTGCTCGAGCATGTCGCGGAACGATTCCGCATGCTCTCCGACCCCACGCGACTGCGGATCATCCAGTTGCTCCTCGACCAGGGCGAGATGAACGTCGGCGACGTGGTGACGCGGCTGGGCCTCAGCCAGGCGAACGTCAGCAAGCACCTGCGTCAACTCCTCGACGCGGGCATCGTGACGCGGCGGAGTGAAGGCACCTCGGCGTACTACTCCGTACAGGACACCACCGTGATGCAGCTTTGCGACCTGGTCTGTGACCGTCTGAGGGAGCAGAAGCTGGAAGAGGTGCGAGCGTTTTCGTCGCTCGGGATTTAGGTCACCGCTCCAGAGTTGGTCGTTAGGCGCCGGCGAGAGTGCCCGCGCATGGGCGGCACGCAAGACCGTTTTCGGTTGTCACTTCGCGGCCGTCGGATACTTCTTCGTGGCAGAGGACGCAGAGGACGCGACGCCGGGGCGGCCCGGGAAGGTCGAACTGGCTGATGGAGCCATCGGCCGGGGCGGCGGTGAAGAGTTCGTCCGGGGGCATCTCGAGGTACGCACGCAGCTGGAGCTCGTGGCGGTCGGCGCCCTCCGCCCCGACGCGGTCGCGGACGTCGCCCCGCACGGCGACCCGGACGGCGTTGCCCGTGAACTGGTCGATGAAGGTCGCGGCGAGTTTTCCATAGTCCAGCAGCCGGAGGGTTCGCTTGCCGGGGCGGCAGCCGGTGACCGCCTGGATGGCGTCGACTGCGCATCGGTCGGTCTCGACTGTGACGATGAGCCGCTTCTTCGCCGGGGGAAGCTCGATGGCGAGCGTCGAAAGGCCGTGGAGTGCCAGGCGCGTGCCGAGCACGAGTCCGGCGCAAACATGCCCGCCGTGGAAGACAGCAGCAGTACGAAGGGAGCGGGCGAGTTGAAGATCATGGGCGACAGTGGACGCTACGAGGGGCTCGAGGCGGGCGGCATCTTCGTCGATAGTTTCGAGCGACCATGTACCGAGTACGATCTCACCCTCGGCGGGCGGCAGCGAACGGAGGAGGACCGTCGGAAACGCTTCCGGCGTGTGGGTTTCGAGCAGTACGAGATCGACGTCGAGGGGTACGGCCGCCAGCAGGGCGTCGACATGGTGTTCGACAGCGGGCAGTGTGACCTGGAGGCGGTCATCGGCGCGCATCATCATCGCGGCGGGTTCGACCGCCCAGACCCGGCCGGAGGCTTTGTGGGGAAGATCGAGTTGGTGGTGGGTGCGTTTGATGTAGGCCACGCGGAGGCCGCGGGCGGAGAGTGCGGGGATGAGCCGCTCACACAGAGACGTCTTTCCCGAGCGCGAAGTTCCGCGCACGCAGACGACGGCGGCTCGAGCCAGGATTTCGCCATCCATCCCTTCGAATCCTCCGCGCCTGAGGCTCAGGCCCCGCAGGCACTTTTCGATGTGACGCACATCACATGATGCCCTGCTGCCGGCGCGTGGATAAGGATGACCGGTCGCGAACTGCAGAACGACGGCCAAGTGGGACCCATAACCATGCCCGGGTTGCCGTATTCGGTCGCGACTGGGGCTGAGACCTTTGTCACATCAGGGATGGCCGGCCAGCAGATAGAAGGGAATGGCTACTGCCACTCCACCCCGGGGGACACCGCATGCCAGGAACCGAGCCAGTCGTGCTCGACGAGCGCGACGCCGCGATCCTTGACCGACTGCAACTCCACATGCCGCTGGTCGAGCGGCCGTTTAGCGTGATAGCCGGTGAACTCCGCCTCGACGAGGGCGAAGTGCTAGCGCGCACACGAAGCCTGAAAGAACGAAAGCTCATCCGGCAGATGAGCGCCATCTTCGATGCGGGCGGCCTGGGCTACCGGTCGTCGCTGGTGGCGGCGAAATGTGACCCCGACCGAATCGCGGAGGCGGCCGCCGTGATTTCGAGCTACCCCGGGGTCTCGCACAACTACCGCCGGAATCACGACTTCAACCTCTGGTACACGATCGCCGTGCCGCCGGATAGAGACCTCGAAGGCACGGCGCAACTGCTGCACGAGCTTTCGGGAGCGCAGTCAACGCGGCTAATGCCGACGCTTCGACGGTTCAAGCTCGGGGTGAGGCTCGCCATGAGTGAGCAATCGGCAGACGCCGGCGGCGGGGACGACGACCCCTCGGTCTACGGGCCGACCCCCGGAGCGGCATCCCTCACAGAACGTCAGATTGGGGCCGTGCGGGCGCTGCAGGAGGATATGCCCGTCACGGAAGAGCCATTCGCCGATTCCGCCCGGCGGGAAGGGTTTCAATCGGCGGCGGAGTTGCTCGCAGTAGGACAAGAACTGAAGGATCGCGGCGTGATGCGGCGCTTTGCCGCCATCCTGCGCCACCGGGAGGCGGGCTTTTCAGCCAACGGCATGGCCGTCTGGAAAGCTGATGAAGCCGATTGCGAACGCCTGGGTGGCATGATGGCGCGCTTCCCGGAGGTCACCCACTGCTACCAACGCCGGACCTACAGCGACTGGCCCTACAGCCTCTTCACGATGGTCCACGGGCGCAGCACCGAGGACGTCGAGGGATGCATTGCGGCGATCAGCGAAGCTACGGGCTTGCGGGACTATCGCATCCTCTACTCGACGGTGGAGTATAAGAAGCGTCGCGTCCGTTACTTCACCGATGAATGGAAAGAGTGGGAATGCCAGTACCAGGCAAGCAGGACGGCGCGATGAGCGAGCCAGCACGGCCGGCGGTTGCGGCCCGCCCCCCTTTTCTCGATGTGGACTTTAGCAAGAGCCCGTTCACGCTGGCGTGGGAAATAACGCGCGCGTGCGGGCTGGCGTGCATCCACTGCCGGGCGGAGGCGCAGCCACGGCGCGACCCCCGAGAGCTGACAACCGAGGAAGGCTTCGACCTCATCGACCAGGTCGTGGAGATCGGCAAGCCAATCCTGGTGGTCACGGGCGGCGACCCACTCATGCGCGACGACGTGTTCGACCTGCTGGAGCGGGCCGCGCGCCGGGACCTGAGGGTTGCGTTTTCCCCATCCGCGACTGGGCGATGCACGCGCACGGCGCTTGCGAAGGCACGGGACAGCGGCATTTCGCGCCTCCACATCAGCCTCGACGGGCCCGACGCGGAGAGTCACGATCGGTTTCGCGGGGTGCGGGGTTCGTTCAAGCGCACCATGGAAATCCTCGACGATGTGGCGAGCCTCGGTATCCCGCTGCAGATCGGCACGACCGTCTCGCGCTACTCGATCGACCGGCTGGAGGAGATTTCGAAGATCGTGGGCGGAAGCGGGGCGGTTATGTGGAGCCTCTTCTTCCTCGTCCCGACGGGCCGCGGGCAGGCGTCAGACATGGTCTCACCCGCTGAGCACGAGCAGGTCTTCAACTGGCTCTACGACCTCGGTAAGGCGGCCCCGTTCGATGTCCGGACGACGGCCGGTATGCACTACCGGAAGACAGTGATCGAACGGCGGCGAGCAGAGGCGCCAGCCGGCGCACGACCCGGTGGCCCACCGGCCCGGTTCGCGAACGTTTCGGGCGCGGGGTTCTCGGCGGATGCGATGGGCATGTCGGCGAGGGGCGTCAACGATGGCGACGGCTTCGCCTTCGTCGACCACCTCGGCAACGTTTGTCCGAGCGGGTTCCTCCAGCTTCCCGCGGGCAACATTCGTGAGCAGTCGCTGATCGACATCTATCGCAGTTCGAAGCTCTTCACCGACCTGCGGGACCGGTCGCTTCTCAAGGGTCGCTGCGGGAGATGTGAGTACGCCCAGGTGTGCGGAGGCTCGCGCGGGCGAGCTTACTCGCTGACCGGGGACTACCTGGAGAGCGACCCGGCCTGTGCCTACGAACCTCCAGTGAGGAGCGCCTGATGCTGAGTGTCTCCCGGTTGTTGAACGGCACGGTCTCGGAGGGCGACGCCCTGCGCTATGGCCGCGCCCGGAGAGGTGCGCCCGCCCACATGCTGCACTTTGCGGAGGACAAGCGGCCCGTCGTGGTCTGGAACATGACCCGGCAGTGCAACCTGTTTTGCATGCACTGCTATGCGACGGCATCCAAGAATCCGATGCCGGGCGAGCTAACGACCGACGAGGGGTACCGGTTGATCGACCAACTCGCCGACTTCGAAGTGCCCAGCATTCTCTTTTCGGGCGGCGAGCCACTGATGCGCCAGGATCTGTTCGAACTGGCGGATTACGCGCGCCAGGTGGGACTACGGACCGTCCTGAGCACGAACGGCACGCTCATCGACGGCGAGACGGCTGCCCGCATCAAAGAGACGGGCTTTTCGTACGTGGGCATCAGCCTCGACGGGCTGGAGGGTACGCACGATAAGGTGCGCGGGAAGAAGGGCGCCTTCCAGTCGTCCATCGAGGCCATCCGTCACCTTCGCGCCTCGGGTGTGCGGACCGGGCTTCGCTACACCGTGCACGCCAAGAACCTGGCCGACCTGCCGGCGGTACTGGATCTGCTCGAGAGCGAAGGCATCGACCGGTGTTGCTTTTATCACCTCGCCTACTCGGGCCGCGGCGAGCGCATCTCGTCGTTCGACCTCGCCCCCGAAGAGACCCGGGCAGCGCTCGACTTCGTGTTCGACCGGGCGGAGGAACTCCACCGGCGGGGCATCGAGAGGGAGTTCCTGACCGTCGACAACCACGCTGACAGCGCCTACCTGTATCTGCGAGTGAAGGAGCGCCAGCCGGAACGCGCGGAGGAGGTGCTAAAACTGCTGCGGCGCAACGGCGGCAATCAGAGCGGGGTGGCGATTGCCTCGGTTCACCCCACGGGCACGGTCCACGCTGATCAGTTTTCGTGGAGCTACTCGTTCGGGAATGTGCGGGAACGGAGTTTTGGAGAGATCTGGACCGACGTGAGCGACCCGCGAATGCGGGTGCTCAAGGACCGGCAGGGCTCTCTCCCGGAGCGGTGCCAGGGATGCCGCTGGCTCGATATCTGCAACGGAAACCTGCGCGCGAGAGCCGAGTATGCCACGGGGGATTTCCTTGGCCCGGACCCGGCCTGCTACCTGACTGACGCCGAAATAGCCGCGGAGGCGTAATCTCCCGCCCGAGACCAAGGGGGCCGGCGCGTGATCGATAGTGCCGACCGGGTCATACTCGGCTCTATGGTGCGCCCGCCCGCGGTGGACGATGTCCGCCGGATGCCACACGTCGGGTCATTGTCGGATAGCGACGCCGCTCGATTCGCGTCGGAGTTGATGGTGCGCGGTTACGAGCCGCGCGAAGTCATCGTCGTCGAGGGCCAGCCTGCGCGCGGGTTCTACTTCATTCGTTCGGGCAAGGCCCGGATTTACCGGATGGCGGCCGACGGCCGCGAGCAGACGTTCAGAATTGTGCTCGAAGGGGACACCTTCGGGGAAGTGCCCGTCTTCGATGGCGGCCCGAGCCCGACGACGGTGGAAGCCATGGAGCGATGCGAGATTATTCTCGTGCCTTCCGAAAGCTTCCACCGGTTGCTCTGGTCCCACCCGGAGGTGGCGGCGGCGCTGCTCAGCCACTTCGCGAAGCGGCTGCGAGCGTTCACGGAACTGATTGAGCAGATCAGCCTGCAGACCGTCCCCTCGCGGTTGGCGCGATACCTCTACCAGCTTGCGCGCGAAGAGGGCCAGGAGACGCCCCAGGGGGTCCTCGTACCGCGCTCGATCACGCAGCAGGACCTCGCTTCACTGCTTGGATCGGTGCGGGAAGTGATCAGCCGGAGCCTGCGGGTCATGGAAGAGGACGGCATCGTCGAGGTTCGGCGAAAGGACATCCTCATCCGGGACCTCGGCGCGCTCAGGCGGATGCTCTGACCCTCGGCGGGATGCCGAGCCATGCCCGCGCACGGTCGTCGACCATGCTCACATCCCATGGCGGTTCGAAGGTCGGGTTGACGCGCACCTCGTAGCCCGTCGTCTGGAGCCTGAGGAACTGCTCGGCCGCTTCGAGGATTGCACTACCCATGGGGCAATCGGCGGAGGTCGTGGTAAGCAGCACGTCGATCCTGTCGTCGCCAACGCTTATGTCGTAGACGAGGCCGAGGGCCACGATGTCGATCCCGAGTTCGGGGTCGTAGACGTTGGTCAGGAGATGGGCGACTTCGCCTGGGTTCATTGGAGGACCACCTCGGCCTGTTTCAGGGTGCTCTGCCTGCTCGCTTGCTTCGGGAGGAACATGTGGACCATCGAAAGGGCATGGCCGGCTGCGCCGAGAGCGAGGAGCACGCCGCCCAACTGGAGCAGCACGAGTTGTCCAAGGAGCGCAGCCGCGATGAGCGTCAGGACGGCAAGCGCATGGAGACTCAGCACGGCATGGGCCGCGTGGCTGCTGTAAATGTCATCCACGAGTGGGACTGGGCTGTGGCCGACGAGCACCCGGTAGCGGTGGAACCAGATGAGGAAGGGCAGCACCTTGTAGCTGTTGCCGATGAGGGGTGAGCCGGCGAACCCGAAGATCCCGGCAGCCGCATAGGCGAGGAGGAGACGGGCGGGCTCCCGGTCGCTGACGAGCGGGGTGCCCGAAGCAGCCGTCACGCCGAGCACGGCGGTAAGTGCGAGAAAGGCCAACGAGAGAAGTGTGGCGCGGCCCTGAATGTCGAGCTTGCGTCGAGACCTCGCGCGAAGCAAACGCAGTATGTCGGCCGCCCAGAGGAGCGGACCGGACGCGAGGAGCATCGCCGCGGGAACGCGGAGCGCGGCAGGCGGGTCGGTGAAGATCACTGCTGCGAAGAGCACGAGCGAGCCGACAGTGAGAGCGAGGGCCGCCCAGCCAAAGCGGGGCTTCGCGCGATTGACCACGCTGAACAAGGGGACGAGCTGGTAGGAGACGCCCATGACCATGACCGCGAGCCAGCCCACCAGCCCAAGGTGCGCGTGCGCCGAGAGCTTGCCGGGGGTGATGACGAACCAGCCCTCGTAGTGGCTTCCCACCCACAAGGCGCCGAATGCAGCCGTGACCACCAGGAATCCGAGAGCTACTGCGACGTAGGCGCGAGACAGCGTCCACCGGTTGCCACGCTTGACCGCCGTCCCCGCGTTCACGAGATAGAGGAGGAACGAAATTACTAGCCCGGTTGCGGCGCCAACCATTGCCAGCCGCTCCCAGTAGAAGAGCGACCAGATGAACCAGGCGACGGATCCAGCGTGGAGTATGAGATGGACGCGGCCGAGGGGGACCGAGAGCAACTGGCCGCCGAGGACGACCGGGCCCAGCTGGTAGGTTGCTCCCATTATCGTGGTGGTAAGCCAGCCGAGGATAACGGCGTGGGTGATGGCAACGGTGTGGGGGTGGTTGATGGCGATGAAAGCCGCAGCGTCGTGGGACGCGATGAGGAGCCCCCCCGCAATGAGACCGAGAGGAGCGATCAGGAAGAAGGGGGCGACCAGCCCAAGCGGTGGGCTCTGGGCGGTGCTGATCCGCGCGGTCACTAGTCGGGGCCCGAGCGGACGGTCAGGCGGTAGCCGTCATCGGTCGGTTCGAACTGCCAGACGTATCCGCGGCGTTCGAGTTCGGGATAAAGGAGCATGGGTTCGCGGTCCATGAGGGCGACGAGCTCCTGTCCCTCCTCCAACTCGCCGAGACTGGAGAGGATCCGGACCATGGGCTCCGGGGGTTGAAGGCCCCTGTTGTCGATGATGCGTGGTTCCATGCTGCGCATAGTCCTTTCGGAGTCAGTGAGTTACTGCGACGAAAGTCACACAGCCCACGAGTGTATCGGGATTCGGACATTGGGCCTTGAAATTTGTGGCCGTTCAGACGTATGGCCGGCGCGCTGAACTTACTACGGTAAGTGGGCCTGGGATGAGGCCGAACCCGAACGGGCGGCAACGGACACAAGGCTGACCGGGCAGAGCAGCCTTTAGCGAGGGACCGGTGGAATGAGAGGAGGGAACGCCGGGAGGGACTCCCGGAACCCGAGTTCTATGCGCTGTGACCTGCTCGTGATTTACATCACATTGCACAACATCCCTTTCTCGCACCTTGAAACTCGTAACAGCAGGCAGGAAGTCCGGAGGGCTTCCCGCGAATACCACCACCTGGAGGTTCGGATGAACAAATTTGGAGCGAAGTTCTTCCTGATGATTGCCGTTTTCGCCCTGGCGGCCGTGGCTCTCGCAGGCTGCGGAGGCGGGTCCGACAGCTACGTCGACGAAGGCCCGGCAACGGGCGGGGGGACTCCCCGGCCAACGCAACCGCGATCGGACGACGGCGATGACGGCGAGGCTGAACGTGAACTCGTTGTCGTGATGAAGGACAACGTTTTTGAGCCCAAGGACCTTGAGCTTAAGGTCGGGGAAAAAGTCACTATCGTCGTAAAGAATCAAGGCATTGCTGTGCACAATATGCACGTATTGAGCAAAAGCAAAGAAGGCAAGGACTTTTCCAGCAACCTGCTGGTGAGCCCTGGCACTGAGGATGACTTCGAAGTGCAGTTCAAGAACGCCGGTACGTACGACTTCCAGTGCGACTACCACCTGCCACAGATGGCCGGGAAGATCGTGGTGAAGTAACTGCGAATTGGGGGGAACTGATCGCAGGAATTGGGTCCACCAGCGTATTGCACGCTCGGGGGCCAATGAGAAAGGGGAAAGGAATGGCAATCAACAGGCGAGAGCTGCTCACCGGCGCTGCTGCCGGGACAGCCGGGCTCGTCATAGGGGGAGTCGTCGGCAAAGTGGCCAGCGGCGACGGCGACGGCGGAGGAGGAGCGTCGCTTTCGGGAGACATCGACGCTATTGCCCAGGAGCGCGGTCTCGCGCCCGACGACGTGACCCGCGCCGTAAAGACATTCGTCCCGCCCGGGAAGCCCGACATGGACGAGTTCTTCATGTTCGCGTCGGGAGGTCACTCGGGGCAGGTCATCGTCGTCGGCATTCCGTCGATGCGAATCCTGAAGGTCATTGCGGCGTTCACCCCCGAGCCATGGCAGGGCTTCGGATATGGTGGCGACACCGAGCCGATGCTGCTGGCGGCCACAACGAAAGAAGGGGGCGGCTCATCGCCCTCGCGGGGCAGCCTGACCTGGGCCGACACGCATCACCCGGCCCTCAGCGAGACGAACGGCGAATACGACGGCCGCTGGGTCTACATCCAGGACCGCGCCAATGGCCGGATCGCCATGATCGATCTTCGTGACTTCAAGACGAAGCAGATCATCGACATCCCGAACCTGCAGACATCGCACGGCGGCTGCTTCATGACGCCGAACTCGGAGTACGTCCACGTCTCGACGATGACCCCGACGCTGAAGCCGGGCGCCAACATCGACACGTCGCTCGAGAACTTCAAGGACTCGTTCCGCGGGTATTCGACCTTCCTGTCGATCAACCCGCAGACCGGGCGGATCGACCTGGCAAAGAGCTTCCAGATCGAACTGCCGCCGTACACCCAGGACCTTGCCGACTCCGGAAAGGCAGTGAGCAACGGATGGGTGTTCATCAACTCGTATAACAGCGAGATGGCGACCGGCGGCAATATGGAAGGGCAGCCGCCGCTGGAAGTGGGCGCATCCAAGAACGACTTCGACTTCCTGCACGTGATCAACTGGAAGAAGGCGGAAGAGGTCGTCGCGAACAAATCGACCGTCATCAATGGGATGCGGGTCATCCCGCTCGAGACGGCGATCCAGGAGAAGATCCTGTATTTGGTGCGCGAGCCGCGCAGCCCGCACGGCGTGGACGTTTCGCCGGGCGGCAACTACCTCTCGGTCGCCGGCAAGCTCGACCCGTTCGTCACCGTCTATTCGTTCGAACAGTTCGAAAAGGCGATTGCGGATGAGGACTTCGAGTCCCCGGACGAGTTCGGCGTTCCTATCCTCAATTACGACTCGGTGGTCGCCGGCCGTGTGGAAGTGGGCAATGGCCCGCTGCACACCCAGTACGACGACAAGGGGTACGCCTACACAAGTCTCTTCCTCGAAAGTGCGGTGGCGAAGTTCTCGCTTGGACCGCCGGAGTTCAGCGGCGACGAAGCCTTCAAACTGGTCGACAAGGTGACCGTGCACTACAACATCGGCCACGTCGTGACGATGGAGGGTGACACGGTGAGCCCGGCCGGCAAATACCTGGTCGCGCTGAACAAGTGGTCCGTCGACCGCTTCCCGGTGGTCGGCACGCTGAAGCCGCAGAACTTCCAGCTGGTGGACCTGACGGGCGAGACGATGTCGATCCTCACCGACATGCCGATCGGGCTGGGCGAGCCGCACTACGTTCAGGCGATGCGGACCGATCGGCTAAAGGGCCTCGTTTGGGAGGTGTACCCGCCAGGGACGAATCCCATGACGATGGAGCCCGACTCCCACGCCATCGCCGATGGAGGCGAGAAGATTGAGCGCAACGGCAACAAGGTGGATATCTACGCCTCCGTCCGTCGCTCTCAGTTCAAGCCCGATGTCTGGCGACTGAAGAAGGGTGAAGAAGTCACCCTTCACCTGACGAACATTGAAACGACGCCGGACGCGACCCACGGGTTCGCCATCCCGCGTTACAACATCAACGTCAGCCTGGACCCGGGCGAGTACGTGAGCGTGAAGTTCACGGCCGATGCGCCAGGCGCCTACGCGTTCTACTGCACGGAATTCTGCTCTGCCCTGCACCTGGAGATGCAGGGCTGGATGGTGGTCTCCGCGTAGTCCCTCCTCTACCGCGAGGGGTAGGGGGCCTCTCTCCCCACCCCTCGCGGCAACAAAAGGACACTGCCATCATGCCTACCCGTCGACGATTCCTGGCCTTTCTCGGTTCCGGCGCCGCGCTTGCCGTGGCGGCGGCCACCGGGGTGGCCGTGTTCAAGGACGAGGAGGAGGAGAGTGACGGCTTTCCGGTCATCCGCTACGGCGCTGAGAGTTGTGCCCGCTGCGGGATGATCATCGACGAAGTGCGGTTCGCGGCCGCCCGTTCCGGGCCAGGCAAGGCAAGCAAGCACTTCGACGATATTGGCTGTTGCGCGCTGGATGCGGCAGATGACATCGCGGGCGAAGAGGTGCGCTTCTTCGTCCATGACTACACAGACGAGTCGTGGCTCGATGCCCTGGGAGCCAGCTATGTGATTGCGGAGTCTATCCGCAGCCCAATGGCCTACGGGCTGGCGGCCGTACGGGACGAGCAGGCGGCGCAAAGAATGGCCGGTGAAACGGGGGGCCGCGTTTATTCGTGGGCAGAACTTCCTGAGCACCTGCCGAAGAGGCACTCATCATGAGCGTAGCGACTCACTCCGATATCCGTGGTGGCAAGGCTGAGCCGGTGGCCCGCTTTGCCCGGATCGACATGTTCTGGGCGAGTTCAGCCATCATTGCCGCGGTGCTGCTGGCGATCGCGGCCTTCCAGCCTCTCTGGACTCTGGAGCTGAAGGCCCCGCAATACCCGGCGGGCCTCTTCCTCACTGCCTACGGGAGCCGGATGGAGGGAGACATCTCCGAAATCAACAACCTGAACCACTACGTAGGCGTGAAGGTGATCGAGCCTGACACGGTCCTCGAGCTGAAGCTGTTCCCATATGCGATGACGGCAGTCATCCTGGGCTTGGTGGCGGGGGCCGTGCTCATCCAGCGCCGCCGCTACCGGGTGCTCGTGGCGCTGGTCGTGTGGGCGATTCCCGTCGCGTTCCTCATCGACATGCAGTACTGGCTATACGACTTCGGGCACGACCTCAACCCGGACGCGCCACTGCGGCTGGATCCGTTTACACCGAAAGTGATAGGGACCACCAGCGTTATCAACTTCCACAGCGAAACGATGGTGACGACTGGCTTCTGGCTCATGGTCGCGGCGGCGCTCGTCATCACAGCAGGGCCGACTGTGGCGCGCTTCCTGCGCGATAGCTGGAACAACACGGGGCAGACGGCAGCGCTCGTAGTCCTCGCGGTCGCCGGGGCGAGCGTGTTGGCCCTCGCGGGCAGCCCCTCCAACGCCTCGGCAACCACGGGCTCCATCTCCGATGCGATCGACCAGGCCAATCCGGGCGACACAGTCGTGATCCCCGCAGGGACGTACGCCGGGCCGATCGTGATCGACAAGCCGCTCACGCTGGTCGGCGAAGGGATGCCGGTCATCGATGGCGGCGGGAAGGGCGACGTCGTCCGGATCGAGGCCGAAAACGTCACTTTCAAGGGGTTCGTCGTCCAGAACACAAGCCGGTCGATTGCGGGTGAGCCGGCGGGCATACGGGTGCTGGGCCACAACGCTGTCATCGAGTCGAACCGGCTCGTCGATACGCTCTACGGGATAGTCCTCGATGAGAGCAACGGCCACCTCGTACGGAACAACAGCGTGAGCAGCATGCGCGACTTCCCGCCCGAGCGGCGGGGCCACGGGCTCTACGTCTGGTACAGCACGGGCAGCCTCATCGAGGGGAACTCAATCCAGGATGTGAAGGACGGCGTCTTCCTGGGCTTCGCAAAGGACACCAGGGTGGAAAACAACGTCGTGCAGGGAGTCCGTTACGGGCTGCACACGATGTACTCGGAAGACCTGACCATCCACGGCAACGTGTTCAAGCACAGCCTCACCGGCGCGAGCCTGATGTACTCCGACGGGATGGTCCTGAGCGACAACGAGTTCTCGTACAACCGCTCGCGCGCCTCGGGGTTCGGTCTTCTGCTGAAGGACATGGACAACGTCGAGATGCGCGGCAACTTGATCCATCACAACCGGCTGGGCCTGATGTTCGATGGCGCGCCGTTCAGCCCCAGTGCGACCGTCGAACTCCGGGGCAACCTCATTGGTTTCAACGACGTCGCGATGGAACTGTTCACCACCACCGCCATCACCTTCGTCGAGAACTCATTCATCGGGAACCTTCAGCAGGTCGAGTCACGTGGCGGCAGCCTCGAGCGCCGCAACACGTGGTCCGTGGACGGCCGGGGGAACTACTGGGACGACTACCGGGGCTACGACGCAACAGGCGACGGTGTGGGCGACCTGGAATACCGGTACGAGGGAGCCTTCGATGACCTCGTGCGCCAAAACGAGGCACTGCGGGCCTACGCCCACACGCCAGCCCGTAGCGCGTTAGACCTGGCGGCCCGCTGGTTCCCGGTCTACCGGCCGGATGCGCGGGTGGTGGACCAGCACCCGCTGATGTCTCCGACAATCACGCTCAGGTCCGAACCGAGCGGCTCGGACCGCCGGCTGGCGGGCACCTTCGCAGCCGTGTTGGTCTCTCTCCCGCTGCTTGCGTTCTGGCTTGGGCGCCGCAGCTTCGTCGCGAGGTGGCAGCCATGCTGAGCGCAACGGGTGTTTCACGGCAGTTCGGCAAGGGTTTCATGCTCGAACCGCTGAGCTTCGATGTCGAAGCGGGCGAAGTGGTCGCCGTCGTGGG
>DATBWD010000290.1:0-2316 GCA_036515015.1 Tepidiformaceae bacterium | reverse complement strand
ACGGAGACCAGGGACGAAGGTCTGACGGGCTAGCCCCTGGGGAGGCCCAGGCCGCGCTGGGCGATGATGTTCTTCTGGATCTCGGAAGTACCCCCGCCGATGGCCCCGGAGGCAGCGAGCAGATACGAGGTGAGGACGCGCCCGTAGAGTTGCGCCCACTTTGAGCCGGGCTTGAGCTGGCCGTAGGGGCCCATGAGGTTCACGCCGGTATTGGCGACCTTGATGTCGAGCAGGGCCATCCAGACCTTGCCCATGCTTGCTTCGTAGTTCGGGACTTCGCCTTTCGACTGGAGCCAAGCGGTCCGGTAGGCGACCAGGCGCCCAACCTCAACTTCGATGGTGAGTTCGGAGAGGCTGTGGCGCGCTTCGGCGCGATCCCACGGTCGCCCGCCGGGGTGAGTGTCCTTCGCCCAGCGAACCAGATCGTGGACGGTGCGGCGCGCGCCGCTGATGGCAGCGATGTTGGAGCGTTCGAAGTCAAGGGTGGTCGTGGCGACGTACCAGCCGTTGTCTTCGCCGCCGAGGAGATCCTCCTGGGGGACGCGGACGTCTTCGAAGAAGACCTGGTTGAAATCGCGGCGGTAGGCGATGTTCGGGACGGACTGGACGGTGATGCCGGGGGCCTTCATATCGACGACGAAGGCGCTGATGCCCTTGTGCTTGGGGACATCGGCGTTGGTGCGGGCGAGGAGGAGCATGCGGTCGGCGACGTGGGCGTTGGAGGTCCAGATCTTCTGGCCGTTGATGACGTAGTCATCGCCATCGCGGACGGCGCGGGTCTGCATGGAGGCAAGGTCGGAGCCGGAGCCCGGTTCGGAGAAGCCCTGGCAGTACCAGGTTTCGCCGGACGCCATCGTGGGCAGATAGCGCGCCTTTTGCTCTTCGGAGCCGTGGGCGAGCATGGTGGGGCCGGTGATGCCGATGGTGAACAGGCGCCCGGACGACGGCGCGCGGTAGTAGGCGAGTTCCTCGTTGAGGATCATTTGCTCGATGGGGGACTTCCCGAGGCCGCCGTATTTTTCCGGCCAGGCGGGGGCGAACCAGCGACGCTCGCCGAGTTTCTTGCTGAACTGGCGGGCGAACTGCATCTGCTCTTCGTTGTCGAAGAAGTCATCGTCGCCTTCGAAGCCGGGGGGTAGTTCCTGCTGGAGGAACGCCCGGAGGTCGCTGCGCCACTGTTCGGTCTCGGCGGGGAAAGTGAAGTCCATGGCTGCCAGTGTAACGCGGCGGCGGGCGGGAGTCCGCCCGTGGGGGGGAATGCAACAACGGTATGTACCTTGTGTGAGCGACGTTTGACCCTCTGGTGAGCGGGCCAGAAGATGGCGGGTATGGCCGAGACGGATGGCCCATCCCGGAACGCGTGGTTGCCGGCGTTCACGCTCTCGATCCTTGCCTTCGCGGCAAGCCTGATTGGGCTGCTGTTCGTCATCGGGGATGCCGTCGGCGACGAAGAGGTCACGCCCCCGCCAAGGAGCGACGCGACTCCGACGCCCCTGCCGCGACTGACGTACAGCGGCCAGCCCCCGCCAGGAGTGGACCTGCGGGAACTGGACCCCGCAGCGGCTGGCGTCACAGCGGACGTCGTGTTCGCCGAAGGGACGGCGCAGGACGGGTTTGCCTACCGGTATTTCGTGCCGGTGGCCTCGCTGGGCGCCGGAGTCGACACGCTGACCCACGAGCAAGTTGCGGCGATCGCGAGCGGGGCACTCACCTGGCAGGATGCGGGTGGAATCGGCCAGACGGCTTTACTGGCGGGGGCGCGCAGCGACGTGGCGGCATTGACGCGGTTCACGGGATCCGAACCGCAGCAGGCGTTCGGCAGTTATGACGAGCTATACGCCGCGATGGCCGACCCACTGAGTGGGATAGTCGCACTGGTGCCGCTGGAGCAGGTGCGGTTCCAGGCGACGGCGATCGAAGTAGACGGCATCGACATCGTGCGGGGGAAGGGGAACCCGGCCGACTGGCCGTTCATCGAGTGGCTCTCCGTACGAGGGACGACGGAGCGGGGCCGGCAATTGGCGGACCGGCTGCAAACGGAACTACGAGCCGAAGTACCGCAATCAACCACGGTGGTCGCGACCGGGGACATTCTTATGTCGCGGTGTTCGCTGACGGCGATCGAGGCGACGGGGGATTGGGGTGCGGCGTTGCGGGGGGAGATGGGCGACTACCTGGCAGCGGCGGACCTGACGCTCGGGTCGCTGGACGGGAGCATCCAGGACATCAACCCGCCATTCCGGTGCGTCGCGGGAACGAACCTTTCGTCGCCGCCGGAGGTGATGGAGGCGTTGACGCTCGCCGGGTTCGACATCA
>DATBWD010000289.1:0-4186 GCA_036515015.1 Tepidiformaceae bacterium | reverse complement strand
TGCCTGATGCCCATTGGGGCCCGACCATTCGAGCAAGAACTCGGCGTATTTTTCGCGGAGTACGCCGAAGGTCATTCCCTCGGTCACACCGACATCCATTTCGAGCAATTCGTGGCGGATCTCCACCGGCACCTTGTTGGCAGAAGCAACGGCCTCGGCGGTCATCCTCGCGCGCCCAAGGGGGCTGGTGAAGATGCGGTCGATGGCGTGACCGGCCAGAGCCCGCCCGGCAGCGGCGGCCTGCTCCTCACCGAGCGGCGTCAGCGGGACATCCGCGCGTCCGAGCGCGAGTCCCTCGCGGTTGAAGGCGGTCTGGCCGTGGCGAAGCAGGTGGATGATCACTCGTCGTCGACTACACTGAGCGGCGCCCAGAGCCGCTGGATGAACGGTAAGAAGCCGAGCGACCGCCAGAATGGCTCGGCCGTGGTGTCACCGGCGAGCACGGTCATTTCGAAGTGGGAGACATCCTCGCGGTCAGCGGCCCACGAGGCAACCGCCTGGAAGAGTTGCCTTCCGAGGCCCATGCGGCGGTAGGCCGGCTCGACGTAGAGGTAGCCAATCGTGACGTGATGCTCCGGCAGCCGGTCTGCCTGGTTCGCTTCCACCCCGCCGGAGATGAAG
The DNA here is from genome assembly GCA_036515015.1 of Tepidiformaceae bacterium. Classification (GTDB taxonomy): domain Bacteria; phylum Chloroflexota; class Dehalococcoidia; order Tepidiformales; family Tepidiformaceae; genus DATBWD01. The sequence continues at coordinate 3,565 of DATBWD010000289.1, read as the reverse complement.
CCGACGATAACGCCCTCATCCTCGGCCACGAAGGTCGCGGAGGTTGTCCGCGCGAGGATCAGTTCGAGACCGGCGATGAACTCCGGTTCCGAAACCGGAGCCGGGATGATCCTGCGGTCAACGGAGGCGTTGTAGCTGCGCAGGGCCTGCCAGCGCGTGTAGAGGGCCGGGCCGTCGGAAATGTCTGCCTCGCGGACCTTCAGCGTCATTCTTCGAACCTCCCGCGCCGCCGCCATGCCTCGCGTGCGGGCGACGACTGGTCGAGCACGAGCCCGAGCCTCGTCATCAGTCCCGGCGTGTAATCCGGGAAGGCGGCGGCCATCACCTGCTCCGGGCGGGTCGTCATGCTGGCATCTGCCCGGAGCCGCATGGTGATGCTCGATCCAGCGTCCGCCGGGGCCACGGTCAGCGAGAGCACGCCGGCCCGGAGGTCGTATGTCCGCGATTTCTCCTTCTTCTCCTCTGTCCATTCGAAAGATTCTCGCTCGAGGAATGCCTCGGCTGCCCTGCGGAGCTCGACCGGTTCGGCCTCCGGGATGTCGACGCGGTAGTCGGCCCATTGCAGGAGTGACTGCGGCGGAGGCGCGGTGGGTGGAATCTCCGCGACATCGACCATGGCGAGGTCACCTGAGGCCTCGGCGGCGAGCTTCTCGCGGAACTCACGGATGTCGACGCGCTCATCGAGCGTCACGTCGAGGACTTCGGCCTCGGCGAGGAAGCCGAGCGGAAGTGGGGCGGCGAACGCGAGTCGCGGGTGCGGCGTAAACCCCTGTGAATACGACAGCGGCAGACCGGCCCGGCGGATGGCGCGTTCCCAAAAGCGCAGCACATCGAGGTGTGAAATGAACCGCACGCGTTCGCCCTTGCGGAACCACACACGGAAGCGCTGAGCCGTCATGTCCGGAATGGTAGCACGGGTCTGGCGCCTAGCCGCCGACGGACGCCACCAGCGCCTCGGCCGCCGAATGCGGGTCGAGGTCGCGGGCGGCGACTCGCCTCACCAGCGCGTCCAGTTCGTCGTCAGAAGTGCTCACGCGGATGCGCTCGAGGAGAATCGCGCGGGCGATCCCGAGCACCTGGTGGCGAGCGTCGATGGCGCGCTGCTCGTCGAGCTGGCCGGAGCTTTCCAGCTCCTGCCGGTGGGCGTCGATGGCCTCGGCCAGGGCTTCCATCCCCTCGCCCTTGACCGCGGTTGTCTTGATGATTGGCGGTCGCCGGCTGCCCGCGGGAGCCAACGAGAGGAGCGCTTGAAGCTGGCTCACGAGTACGTCGGCGCCGGGGTGGTCGGCCTTGTTGACCACGAGCACATCGGCGATTTCGATGATCCCGGCCTTGAGCGCCTGGATGTCGTCGCCCGTACCGGGGTTGTTCACGAGCACGGTCGTGAGGGCCGTGCCGGCGATCTCCACTTCGTCCTGGCCCGCGCCGACCGTCTCGATGAGGATGAAGTCGAAGCCGAAGGCATCGAGCACGGCGACAACGTCGTCGATAGTGGGCGCGAGGCCACCGATCGCGCCGCGGCTCGCCATGCTGCGCATGAAGACCCCTTCGTCGAGCGCGAGGTCCTGCATCCTGATGCGGTCGCCCAGGATGGCGCCGTAGGTGAACGGGCTCGATGGGTCGACTGCGACGATGCCGACGCGCTTGCCGCGACGCCGGTACTCAGCGGCGAGCGCGCCGACGAGCGTGCTCTTGCCGGACCCGGCGCCGCCGGTGACCCCGATGGTGTGAGCGCGGCCGCCGTGCGGGAACAGTGCCCGGAGGTATTCGCGGCCTTCGTCGGTCTGGTTTTCGACCCGGGTGACAACGCGGGCGAGGGCCCGGCGGTCACCCTTGAGAAAGCGTTCGACGAGTTGGTCCACGCGCTACTTCTTCACGTGTTCGTAGACGAACTTCACCACGTCCTGGGTGTTCGTGCCCGGCCGAAATACGGCCTTGAAGCCGAGGCCCTCGAGCGCGTTCGTGTCCTCTTCCGGGATGATGCCGCCGCAGAACAGGAGCACGTCGTCCACGCCGCGCTTCTTCAACTCCTCGACAACGCGGGGAAAGAGTTCCAGGTGCGCCCCAGAGAGGATGCTGAGGCCAACGACGTCGACGTCTTCCTGGAGGGCAGCCTCGGCGATCATTTCCGGGGTTTGGCGAATGCCGGTGTAGATGACCTCGCAGCCCCCGTCGCGGAGGGCGCGGGCGACAACCTTCGCCCCGCGGTCATGCCCGTCGAGGCCGGGCTTGGCGATGAGGACTCGGATTTTGGCGGCAGTTGGCGTAGTCATGGTCTCTTTCCCTGGCTGGTTGGCAGATCGCCGGAGTGGCGCGCTTCAGGAACGCTGCACGAGTTGCAAGTTTACCCCATGGGTCGACTTCATCGAGACGAAGGCGACGCCGTTGCGCGGATCGCCGACCCGAGCGCCGAGACCGCGCAGGTGCGCGACCGCAGCATCGATGTCTTCGACTTCGAGCGAGAGCATGAAGGTGCCCTCGCCCCGCTCGCTGGCGAAGGTGGCGACGGGACCTTCGCCGGAGGTGGGCTGGATGAATTCGAGGTCGGATTCCCCGACTGGAACGAAGGCGTTCTTGATCCCCAGTGCCGGCACGTCGCCACCGCGGGCGGGGTCGGGGCGGAAGCCGAAGTGAGTTTCGTAGGTCTGCAGGGCTTGCTGGAGGTCCTTCACGACGATGCCGATATGGTCGATGCGCTTGGTTTTCACTGGCTGTTCTCCTCCAGGGGTCGGGCGTTGTACTGGATGAGGGCGAGGGGCACGCCGTTCGTCCGCCCTCTGACCCCGGTGATGAGCGCCCCCGGTTGCACCGCGGGATGCGGCTCTCCGACGTCCCAGCCACTTTCGCGAAGGCTTGTCACGGCCGCGTGAATATCGTCGACCGCGAGGACGAAGCCACCGAGGCGAGCTTTCACCTCGTCGTAGGGCTGCACCTCGCCGGGTCCGGCGAACTCCACGATGACCTCCTGGAGCTTGGCGAATTCGAGGTGGGCGCGGGTGCCGGGACGCGACATCGTCCGCTTGATCTCGATGCCGTACTGGTCGGCGAAGAGTTTGGCAGTGGCGGCACTGTCATTCGACTGGATGACGATGTGATCGATGTGGGTGGCACCGATGCCCACGGCTAGTGGCTCCCGGCGATCGGCGTGGCGAATTCAATGAGAACCCCGTGGTTCGACTTCGGGTGAAGGAAGCAAACCATGCCCGCAAGGCCCGGCCGAGGCTTTTCGTCGATAAGCTCGATGCCTTTGGCGCGGGCAGCTTCGAGTTCCTTGTCCACGTCATCGGACTCGAAGCAAATGTGGTGCATCCCTTCGCCTCGGGATTCAAGGAAGCGGGCCACACCCGTGTCGTTGCGCGTGGGTTCTAGAAGTTCGAACTCCGAGCCGCCTATCTGGAGAAGGATCCCCCGGACGCCCTGGTCTTCGATCACCTGGTCCGCGGTGACCGGCAGCCCGAGCGCGTCCCGGTAGAACTTCAGGGCCTCGTCGGCGCTGTGCACGACGATTCCAACGTGGTGGACCTTAGTAAGCATGTGGGGTGGTGCCTTTCAATTCGCGGATGCC
>DATBWD010000288.1:0-5755 GCA_036515015.1 Tepidiformaceae bacterium | reverse complement strand
GGGTGGAGCGCTTCCCGGTCTTCCGGAAGGAGCCCGCCGAACTTGCGCTTGCGGCGGCCATACTCGGAGAGGGCGAGGTCGATGTCTTCGCGGCCGAAGTCTGGCCAGTACGTATCGGTGAAGTAGAACTCGGCGTAGGCGCTCTGCCAGAGCATGAAGTTCGAGACTCGCTGCTCGCCGGCGGTGCGGATGACGAGGTCGGGGTCGGGAGTGCCGGCCGAGTACAGGTAGCGCGAGATCAGTTCTTCCGTCACCTCCTCGGCAGGGATGCCCTCCTCGATGATCCGCTGGAGGGCGACGACGATGTCGTCACGGCCGCCGTAGTTGAAGCAGATGTTGAGCGTGAGCTTCGTGTTGTCGCGGGTGAGGTCGACCGCTTCCTTCACCTGTCGCTGCAGGCCCGGCGGCAACGTCTCAAGGTGCCCGAGGTGCTGCAGGCGGATGCCGTTCTTCTGGAAATTGTCGATTTCGCGTTTGATGAAGCGGCCCAGCAGGCGGAGGAGCGCCTGGACTTCCGGCGCGGGACGGTTCCAGTTTTCGGTGCTGAAGGCGTAGAGGCTCAGGTACTGGACGCCGTGGTCGTTGAAGCGCTCGATGATACGGCGGATGTTTTCGGTGCCGGCACGATGCCCCGCGACCCGGGGAAGGCCGCGCTGAGTCGCCCAGCGCCCGTTGCCGTCCATGATGATGGCCACGTGGCGGGGGACGCGGCCGCCGGAGATGGGCGAAATGAGGTCGCCCAGGTGCTCCGCGGGCGTGGCGTCCTCAGCGGCGGCGACGGGCTGGGCCTTAGACCTCAAGAAGCTCCGCCTCCTTCTTCTTGCCTTCGTCGTCGACGCTGGCGATGTGCTGGTCGGTCAGCTTCTGGAGTTCTTCTTCGTGGCGCTTGATCTCGTCCTGGGAGATGCCGCCTTCCTTTTCGGCCTTGCGCAGTTCGTCGTGGGCGTGGCGGCGGACGTTACGGATCGCCACTCGCGCCTCCTCGGCCTTGTGGTGGACGAGCTTCACGAGTTCCTTGCGGCGCTGTTCGGTGAGGGGCGGAAAGGGCAGGCGAATCAACTGGCCATCGATAGCCGGGTTGAGGCCGAGGTCCGAGGACTGGATGGCCTTTTCGATCGCCCTGACGGCGCCCCGGTCCCAGACCTGGATGGTGAGCAAACGCGCTTCCGGCGCGTTGATGGTGCCGAGTTGTTTGAGTGGGGTGTTTGCGCCGTAGTAGTCCACTTCGAGCGTTTCGATGAGGCTCGCGTGCGCCCTGCCTGAGCGGATACCGTTCAGTTCGCGTTTGAGCGCCGTGACCGCACCATCCATCCGTTCGTCGGCGCCCAAAAGGATCTCGTCAGGGTCAGCCATAAACGCCCTCCGTGTAGAGTTTAGAGCCCGCGGACCGATTCTGTGCCAGGGTAGGACGACACGACCGTGCCAACATGGTCGCCCATGAGGGCCCGGTAGATGCCATCTTCGGCGCGCACGTCGAAGACAATGATAGGCAACTGGTTTTCCATGCACAGGCTGAGGGCGGTGCTGTCCATCACCTGCAGCCGGCGCTGGATGGCGTCGATGTAGGTCAGGTGGTCGAAGCGCGTGGCCCCGGGCACCTTCGCCGGGTCGGCGTCATAAACGCCGTCGACCCCGTTCTTGGCCATCAACAGGGCTTCGCATTCGACTTCGATGGCGCGAAGGGCGGCGGCCGTGTCGGTGGTCATGTACGGGTTGCCCGTCCCGGCGGCGAAGATGACCACCCGCCCCTTTTCGAGGTGGCGGATGGCGCGGCGGCGAATGTAGGGCTCGGCGACCTGGGCCATCGAGAGGGCCGTCTGGGTGCGGACGACCGCTCCCACTTTCTCCAGGGCATCCTGGAGGGCGAGCGCGTTCATGATGGTCGCGAGCATCCCGGCGTAGTCGGCGGTAGCGCGGTCCATGCCGGTTTCGGCGATGGTGGAACCACGCCAGAAGTTGCCGCCGCCGACGACGATGGCAACCTCGACTCCCTCGGAAAGCGCCCGGGAGACCTGGCGAGAAAGTGATTCGATGGTGGGCGGGTCGATGCCGAACTGGCGGGTGCCCATCAGGGCTTCGCCACTGAGCTTTACCAGCGCTCGACGGTACCGACCTGCCACCGGGGCCTCCCAGTCTTCCGGCTAGCGGCCGAGTTCGTAGCGGACGAAGCGTCGGACGCGGATGTTCTCGCCGGTCTTGGCGACCGTCTCGCGGATGAGGTCGCCGATGGTGCGGCCTGGTTCACGGATGAACGGCTGCGAGAGCAGGCAGACTTCCTCGTCGGGGCCCTCCATCTCGGGCGTGCGGTCCTCGGGTGCCATGACCTCGGGGTTCATCGCCGCGACCTGCATGGCGATGTTGCGCGCAAGCTGGCGGAAGTCGTCGGTGTTGGCGACGAAGTCCGTCTCGCAGTTGACCTCGACGAGGACGCCGATGCGTCCGCCCGCGTGGATGTAGCTGTCAACAACGCCGTTGAACGTTTCGCGGTCGGCGCGCTTGGCTGCGGCGGCGACACCCTGCTCGCGAAGGATGGTGGCGGCCTTCTTCATGTCGCCTTCGGCCGCCTCGAGTGCACGCTTGGCGTCCATGACGCCCGCTCCGGTCGATTCCCGGAGTTCTTTGACCATCGCTGTAGTGATCTGCACGAGGTTCTCTTACTCCTCAGCCTGGGTTTCGGCAGCCGGTGGCTGGTTGGCGGCGGCCTGCGCGGCGGCCGAGATGACGGTCACAGAGGCCTCCTGGGGGGCCTGTTCGCGCTCCTCGGGCGAGGCGGAGTAGGCGCCGCTCTCGACGCCGGCTTCGGCCTCGGCCGCCAGCCGTGCCATATCGTCGGCGTTGACGCCGGCTCCCACGCCCGATTCGCGCGCGGCGCGGCCTTCGATGGCAGCGTCGGCCATCTTGCCGAGGATCAGCTTGATGGCGCGGATGGCGTCGTCGTTGCTGGGAATCGGATACCCAATCGGGTCGGGGTCGCAGTTTGTATCGACCAGCGACACGATCGGGATGTTCAGCCGGCTGCACTCTGCGACGGCGATACTTTCCTTCACGGTGTCGATGATGAAGACGGCCGAGGGCAGGCGTTCCATGTTTTTGATCCCGCCGAAGTAGCGGTTGAGGCGCTCGATCTCGTTGGAGATGTCGAGCTGTTCTTTCTTGGTAAGGCGGGAATATTCGCCGCGAGCCATGGAACCTTCGAGGTTGGCGAGGTGCCGGATGCGGCTCTGGATGGTGCGGAAGTTCGTCAGCGTGCCACCGAGCCAGCGGTTGTTGACGTAGGGCAGCGCGGCGCGGGTGGCCTCGATTTCGACCGTCTCGCGGGCCTGCTTCTTGGTGCCGATGATCAGGACGTCGCCGCCGTTAGCAACGACATCGCGGACGAAGTTAATCGCCTCTTCGAGGCGGGTGACGGTCTGCTGCAGGTCGATGATGTGGATGCCGTTGCGTTCGGTGAAGATGAACTGGCGCATCTTCGGGTTCCAGCGGCGGGTCTGGTGGCCGAAGTGGACGCCGGCCTCCAGCAGTTGTTTCATGCTGACTTGCGTAACCAGGGGATCCTCCATGAGTGCGCCGCATAAATTTGGCCCGCATCGGCGGACCACGCGACGCCATACCGTGCACGGTCCTCTTCAGGATAGGGTGCGCGCAGGCTTTACGGAAGGATCACGCGTTCGCGGGCCCGTCAGCGGCTGGTGGTTCGAGCATGAGCTTCGCGGTCAGGACCGGGCCGTCGGTGTTGTACTGCAACTCGAACCCCTCGCGGCGGGCGATGCGCTGCATCAGCAGGTTTTCGGCGAGGATGTCGGCGCGAACTTCGCGAATCCCTTCCTTGCGGCCGATTTCGAGGAGCCGCCGCAGCAGTTCGCTGCCAAGCCCGAGGTGCTGGTATTCATCGGCGATGAGCAAAGCGAATTCCGCGGTTCCATCACCCGGGATACGCGTGAGGCGGCCGACGCCCATGATCCGGGAGCGACCCGAGCCGGGGGGGTCGACCGGTTCGGCGACAAGCGCCATCTCGCGGCTGTAGTCGATGAAGCAAATCCGGGTGAGCCGCTGGTGAGCGATGCGCTGAGTGAGCTTCATCGCCTGGAAGTAGCGTGAGTACACGGTCCCGATAGACAGCGACTCGTGGAAGCCGACCAACAGTGGCTCGTCCTCGGGACGGATAGGGCGGATGCGGATGCGCTGCCCATCCCGCGTCTGCCACTCACCGACGTACTGCGCCGGGTAGGGGCGAATGACAGGCCGCGAGAGTTGTTCGGCGGGGGTCCCGGGCGGGAAAAGCACAACCCGGGCATCGAGTGCGAGCAGCCGTTCGTGCGATGCAAGCAGCGGGTTGATGTCCAGTTCCGATATCCAGGGCTGCTCGACAATGAGCTGGCTGAAGCGGACAAACAGGTGCTCGAGGGCCCGGAGGTCGACCGGTGGGCGGCCGCGCACTCCATGGAGCGCACGATGGATGCGCGTCTGCTCCATCGCGCGGCGAGCAAGCGTCGTTGTGAGGGGCGGCAGAGCGAGAGCCCGGTCTTCCAGGACTTCGACGAGCGTGCCGCCGGCGCCGAAGAGGAGGACCGGCCCGAACTGGCTATCGATGCTGCTGCCCATGATGAGTTCGTAGCCATCGAGCCGCGCCATCTCCTGGACGGTGACTCCTTCGAAGGCCGCGGGGCCCGACTTTCGCGAGACCGACTGGCGGATGCGTTCGAACGCCGCCCGGACCTCATCTGCACTGCGGAGGTTGAGTTCGACCCCACCGACATCGGCTTTATGGGTGACGGTGGTCGAGTTGAGTTTCACTGCGACCGGGTAGCCGATCGCGCCGGCGGCTTCGATGGCTGCCGCCTCGTCCTGCGCGAGCCGCGTTTGGACGGTCGGGATGCCGTAGAACGAGAGCAACCGCTTCGACTCGAACTCGGTGAGGAGGGTGCGGCCTGAGTCTCGAATGCCTTCGAGCAGGCGTTCGGCGCTCTCGTGGTCGATCACTCCCGGCTCCGCCGGCAGGTCCGGGGTCTCATAGAGCAGTTCGAGGTTGGAGCTGTTCTGCCACATCGAGGCGAACACGCGTGCCGCTGTGTCCGGGAAGAGGAAGTTGGGGACACCACTGTGCTGGAGGATGGACTCCCCGGCTGCGATGTCGGGACCGCCCATCCAACTCGCGAGGATGGGCTTCTTCCGCCCGACGGCGACCGCCTTCAGGCGCTCGGCGGTCTGGGTCGGGTCGGTCATGGCCTGGGGAGTGAGGATGGCGAGCAGGCCATCGCTGTTCGGGTCTTCAGCGGCGACCCGGAGGGCATGCTCGAAGCGCTCGGGGTCGGCGTCGCCGAGGATATCGATGGGGTTGCCGTGGCTCCACGCTCGCGGGAGAAATTCGTCCAGGGCCTCGACGGTCTCGGGGGCCAATTCGGCGACCTGCCCACCATTGGCGACGAGCGCGTCGGCCGCGAGGACGGCGGGGCCGCCGGCGTTCGTGACGATGGTCAGGTTGGGGCCCTTGGGGCGAGGCTGGCTGGAAAGCACCTCCGCCATGTGGAACAGGTCGGCGATGGAGTTGACGCGCAGGACGCCGCAGCGGCGGAAGGCGGCATCGAGGACTTCGTCGCTCCCCGTGAGAGCGCCGGTGTGGGAGGAGGCAGCTTTGGCCGCCGCCTCTGTGCGTCCCGCTTTGATGACGATGATGGGCTTGGTGAGGGCCACTTCTCTCGCCGCCGAGATGAACGAACGAGCCTCACCGACGGACTCCATGTAAATGACGATGCTC
>DATBWD010000287.1:0-5676 GCA_036515015.1 Tepidiformaceae bacterium | reverse complement strand
GGTCGCCTTCGCGGCCATCCTGGCCGCCGTTGCCTCGGGGCACCAGGCGGCTCTGATGGCGCCCACCGAGATACTCGCCGAGCAGCACTACCGCTCGTTTGCTCGCCTGCTCGGCGGCGGTGAGCTCACCGCGCTCGACGGCGTGTTCGCGCCACCCTGGTTCGATCGCCCGCTCCGCATGCTCCTCCTGACCGGCTCGCTCACGCCCGCCCAGAAACTCCAGATCCGGAGCGACGCCGCCCACGGGGGAGCCGATATCGTCATTGGGACACACGCCCTCCTCGAAGCGGACGTGCTCATGCCGCGCCTGGGACTCGCCGTCGTCGACGAGCAGCACCGGTTCGGCGTCATGCAGCGGGCGAAGCTTCGGCAGAAGGGCGAGAACCCGCACCTCCTCGTCATGACCGCCACCCCGATCCCGCGGACCCTCGCCCTCACCGTCTACGGCGATCTCGAAGTCTCGACCATCGACCAGATGCCTCCCGGCCGGAAGCCGGTTAAAACCGTCTGGGTACAGCCGCACGAACGCGACCAGGCGTACGACTTCATTCGCGATCACCTGGATCGCGGCGAGCAGGCCTTCATCATCTGCCCGCTCGTGGAAGAATCCGAGGCGCTCGACGTCCGCTCCGCCGAGGAGGAGTTCGAGCGCCTCCGGACCGGCCCATTACGCGACTACCGCCTCGAACTCCTCCATGGCCGCATGCCCGGCCGCCAGAAGGACGAGATCATGGAGCGGTTCGCCCACCACGGGGCCGACGTGCTCGTCTCCACCAGCGTCATCGAAGTCGGGATCGACGTGCCGAACGCGACCACCATCGTCATCGAAGGCGCGGAGCGGTTCGGGCTCAGCCAGTTGCACCAGTTCCGGGGACGGGTGGGCCGGTCGCCCATCCAGAGCTTCTGCATGCTCTTCAGCAGCGAAGAAGACCCCGGGCCCGACGCCCGCGAACGCCTCGAAGCGATGGTCGAAACGACCGATGGCTTCCGCCTGGCGGAGGTCGACCTCGAACTGCGCGGCGAGGGCGAAGCCTGGGGACGCGTCCAGAGCGGCGCCAATACCATGCTCCGGGTTGCCCGGCTCACCGACCGCGATCTGCTCTTCCAGGCGCGCTCGATGGCACAGAAGATCCTTGCCCGCGACCCCCTGCTCCAGAAGCCGGAACACCGGGCACTGGCCGCCTCGGTCAAGCCATTCCTCGAAAAGGCGACCGAGGCCAACTAAACCGGCACCTGCTCCACTTCCGTGACTGGCCCCCCGCGCGGCCGGAGCGCGCTCCTCAGGCGCACGAACAGGAATCCTGCCACGATGGCGCACACCACGCCCCACAGCGGCAGCGGCAGTACCCATCGGTACCGGATCATCGGCGAGTCGACCGCGAACAGGTCGAACGCCCAGGACGTGATGCCTCCGTTGAAGAAGAACTCTGCCACCAACGTCGCCGTTGCCACCCAGTAGTACGCCGCGCTCACCCGCAGCGGGAACCCGATCAACAGGAAGGGCACCGGCCACATCACCCAGTGGTATCCCCACCCGTAGAACACCACCATCGTCGTGAGCAGGGCGACGGCTATGCCGCGTGCGATTTCGGCCCGCCACGCCGCCGCAACGCCCACGCCGAGCGCAGCGACGAGGAGGTACCGGTTCCAGTCCACTGCGAGGTCGTGGATCCGGATCGCGCCCGGGATCCCGGCGTTCCCGAGATGGTGCAGCGCCACGAACACGCCCCACCGGCCGCGCACACCTTCGTAGTCCCGGATGACCTCGATCGCGCGCTGTGGCGCGACCCAGAAGATCGCCGAGTACGCCAGCAACGCGAGCCCCACCACGCCGAGCGTCAGCACCGTCACTTCGATTCGAGCGCGCCAACTCGGCAGCCGGAGGACAAACAGCGGCAGGAACGCGATCGGCCACGTCTTCGAGACCACCGCCAGCCCGAGCAGCGCGCCGGCGACGATTCCGCTCCGGGGCGTCACGTCGTTGCGGACCGTGTAGGCGGCAGCCAGCAGGAAGAAGACCGCCCCGCTGTCGATTTGACCGTGGACCGCGGCGACGATGATGGTAAGCGGGTTCAGCGCGTAGAACAGCCCGAGCCGCAGCCCTCTTGTGCTCGCGTTACCCCACCACCTCAGCAGCAGCACCGCGATACCCGCGTCTGCGGCGATCCCTGCCAGCTTCGGCAACGGCTCGAATGGTATCCCCGTCACCGAGCTGAACCAGCTCGTTGCCCCGAACCAGTAGGCGAACAGCGGGAAGTACGGGTAGCGGTCCGGCTGCGAGTAAACGTCGACGCGGTCGCGCACGAGTTGCCCGACGATCTCGAGCGAGTCCTTGTCGAAGTTGATGATCGCGGACTCGGGCAGCCGGAAGACGAGAGCCGCGATCAGCCGGACGCCCACGGCGAGGGCGAACAGCCGCCACGCAGTCCCGAACCAGCCAAGTTTCTGGATCTTCGAAGACGGCAGTGCCATCACGGCAGCCGCCCCGACCCCGCACACCAGCAGCCAGACCGCCACCACTGAAACCGTCTGGGAGTCGCTCATTCCCCAGCATTCTGGCTGCCGGCAGCCAAGGGACAAGCACATTGCCCTTTACCCCCGTACACTCCCCAACGTGGCCAAAACCCAGAGAGGTTATCGCTGCACGAACTGCTCCTGGGAATCCGTCGCCTACGTGGGGCGCTGCTCCCAGTGCAACGAGTGGAACACCCTCGAACAATTCGAGCGCGCAAGCCGCCCTGGGCCGGCGGCCCGCACCGGCTCCCGCACGGGGTCTGTCGCCCGCACCCTTCCCCTCGCCGACGTTACCGACGAGCAGGGCGCCCGCCTGTCAACCTGCATCCCCGAACTCGACCGCGTCCTTGGCGGCGGGATCGTCCCCGGCTCGCTCCTCCTGGTCGGCGGTGAACCCGGGATCGGGAAGTCAACGCTCATGCTCCAGGCCGCAGCCCTCCTCGCCTCCCAGGGCCAGGTCGTGGCCTACGTCTGCGGCGAAGAGTCGCCCCGCCAGGTCCGCCTCCGCGCCTCGCGCCTTGGCCTCGACGGCGCCGGCGTCACACTCATCCCCGAGGCGAACCTCGATGCGGCGCTCGGCGCCGCCGAGGGCATCGGCGCCGGCGTGGTCATCATCGACTCCATCCAATCCGTCTACGTCGAAGGCCTCGACACCCGGTCCGGCGGTCCCGCCCAGCTTTCGGAGGCCGGCGCTCGCCTTGTGGCATGGGCCAAGGCCAACGAAATTGCGACCTTCCTGACCGGCCACGTCACGAAGGGCGGCGAAATTGCCGGCCCCCGCCTCCTCGAACATCTCGTCGATGCGGTGCTCTACTTCGAGTCGGCCGAAGGCGGCGCGCTTCGCATCCTCCGGGCTGTCAAGAACCGCTTCGGCGCCACCGATGAGGTCGGTGTCTTCGAGATGACCGGGAGCGGCCTTCGCAGCGTCGACAACCCCAGCGCCGCCTTCCTCGATGCCGGCGATCAGTCGGCGTCGGGCTGCGCGGTCACCGCCGTCATCGAAGGGTCTCGTCCTCTCGCGGTCGAGGTCCAGGCGCTCGCCGTCCAGTCGTATCTCGCCGCGCCACGGCGCATCGCCTCAGGCCTCGAAACGTCGCGGCTGCACCTTCTCCTCGCCGTCCTCTCGCGCCGTGGGGGAGTCAATACGGGGAACCTCGATATCGTCGCGACCGTTTCCGGCGGGCTCCGCCTCCGCGATCCCGGCACCGACCTGGCGGTTATCGCCGCCCTCGCCTCCGCCGTCCGCGACGCCGCGCTCGAGCCCGGCACTGCCTACCTCGGCGAAGTGGCACTCTCGGGAGCCATCCGCCCCGTCCAGCAGGTCCAGCGTCGTCTCGGCGAACTCGCCCGCCTCGGGTTTCAGCGGTGCGTCGTACCCGCCGCCACGCCGCCTGTCGACGGCATCGAACTCATCCCCGTCCGCACCCTGAAAGATGCCCTGAGCCGGTAAGCGCGAAATCGGGACCACGCGGGCGGCGGGGAATCGTCAGTCGTCAGTCGTCAATCGTCAATCGAAAATCCCTACGTCTGCCGGTAGGCCCGGTGCCGCATCACGATGCTCTGCAGGATGCCCAGCGCCATGAACATGCTCATCAGCGAACTACCGCCCTGGCTGACGAATGGGAGGGGGATGCCCGTCACCGGGAACAGGCTCAGGTTGACGGCAATGTTGATGAAGGTCTGCATTAAAATCAACATAACGATCCCAACGGCGACAAGCTGACCCGTTGCATCTCCCGCGATCTGCGCCGCCCGGATCCCCCGCATCAACAACAGGATGAAAAGCCCAAACAGGACCATGGCGCCCACGAACCCGAGTTCTTCGGCCAGCACACTGAAGATGAAGTCCTTGGTGGGGACTCGCAGGAACCCGAGCTGGGTCTGCTCGCCGTTCATCAGCCCTTTGCCCGTCCACTGGCCCGATCCGACAGCGATCTGCCCCTGGATGACGTTATAGCCCTCGTTCTGCGGGTCTTCGTAGGGGTCGAACAGGACCGCGACCCGGCCCACCTGGTAGTCCGCGATCAGGAGCGTCCAGGCGAACGGCAGGATGGCGATGAAGATCGCGGCCAGTGTCAGCAGGTGATTGCGGCTTACCCCCGCCACCACCACCACGCCGAGCCAGATCGCCGCGAAGACGATGCTCGTCCCCAGGTCCGGCTCCACGAACACCAGCAGCGCCACGGGTAGCACGATGACCAGCGAGAGGACGAACGTCCTCAGTTCCCTCGCGTCGCCACCGTGCTCGCCGAAGAAGCGGGCGAGGGTCAGGATCGTCGCCAGTTTCGCAAACTCCGACGGCTGGATCTGGATTGGCCCCACGTCGAACCACCGCGTCGAACCACCGGCGGTCTGCCCGATGACCAGGATCGTGATGAGCGAGATGATCGCCGCCGCGTAGAGTAGCCACGCGAAGTGCGTGAGGTAGTGGTAGTCCAGCTTCGAAACGAGGAGCATCACCCCGAAGCTGACAACGGCGAAGACCGCCTGCTTCGCCACCGGGTTGCTGAAGCTGGTCAGCGACCCGTCGTAGTAGTGGCTCGAGCCGCTGTAGATCAGCACCAGCCCGTAGGCCACCAGCAGTAACGCCGACAGCAACATGACGAAGTCGAACCTGTCCCACGCCCGCAGCGCCGTCGGCCGCGAAACACCGAGGGTCAGTGTGGTGCTCATTGCACCAGGTTCTCCTGGATGTACTTCATGATCAGCCCGGCGATCGGTGCGGCCTTGACGCCGCCGACACCGCGGTCGAAGTAGACCGTCACCACGTATTGTGGGTCGTTCGCCGGCATGTACCCGGTGAACCATGCGTGTTGATCCCAGACCCCGTCCTGGCGCCTGAACTCGGCGGTGCCCGTCTTGCCGGCGATCGAGAGCCCCGGCACCCGCGCTTGGTTTCCTGCGCCGTCGGAGGAGTTCACCGATTCCCACATCCCCTTGCGGATGGCTTCGAGGTGCTGCTCGGCGACGTCCACCTTCTTCGCCTCGACGTCAGTGCTCCTCACGACGTTCCCCTCGACGTCCAGGATGTCCGTCACCACGTGCGGCGTCAGGAGGTAGCCGCCATTGGCGACCGAGGCGGTCATCCGCGCGATCTGGAGTGGCGAAGCCTTCACGTCCTGCTGCCCGATCCCCATGAAGCAGGTGTCCGCGTAGTACCAC
>DATBWD010000286.1:0-2500 GCA_036515015.1 Tepidiformaceae bacterium | reverse complement strand
CACTGGCCGGCGATCACCATTGCCGGCATCTACCTGGCGGCCACATCCCGCCGCCGCTACGCCGTCATTCGGAACGCGATCTTCATCTCGGGCGCCATCGGGCTCATCATCTTCGCCACGTTCCCGGTCGCTCCGCCACGCCTCGCCGTCGATGGACTCGTCGACACGATAACCGCACGGTCCAACTCCTATCGCGTTCTCCAGCCACCGTCCCTGACGAATCAGTACGCCGCGCTCCCCAGCCTCCACTTCGGCTGGAACCTGCTTATCGGCATCGGCCTCTTCTGGAGTTCGAAACACCTCCTTGTCCGTATCGTCGCTGTCTTTTTGCCGTCGGCGGTCTTCGTTGCGGTCATCCTCACTGCCAATCACTACATCATCGACCCGATAGTCGGTGGGGCACTGGCGCTGTTCGGCCTGGCGGTAGCCGTCTCGGGCCCCGGCCTCCTGACCCGGATCTTCCCGGGGCTTGGTCACCAGCGCGCTCAGGCGGCCCAGGAGGTCGCAGCGAGCCCGCACCGGGAGGAATCGCACTCCGCGAATCACGGGCGGCTGATGCGCTGGCTCATATGGGCTGGAATCAGCCGACCTGTTATTCTCGGCGCATGGCCCGCCCGCCTTCGCTGGAGTTGCTCTCCCCTACCAAGAGGCTCCTTCTTCTCGGTATTAAGCTCCGCGGTGCCTCCACAATCGAAACACTCGCCCACGATGGGTTCCTTTCTCCCGGCGCCGCCCGGCAGCATCTCCAGGCGCTCGCCTCGATGGGCCTCGTAACGCATACGGACGTTCGGGGAGGGCCGGGCCGGCCCAAGCACGTTTTCGAACTGACGGCGACCGGACAGTGGCTCTTTCCGCATCGTTACGCCGAGTTCGGTGAAGCTCTCCTGGCCGCACTCGAAGAAGAGGGCGACAGTGCCTACGAACGGATTGTCAGCCGAGCGGCGTTCCTCCAGCTCGAACAGGAATGGAAAAAGCTCGGGGGGCTCGACTTCGCCTCTCGCTGCGCCGAGGTGCCGCGCGTTCTGGAAGAATGCGGCTATCTACCTGATGTAACGCACGAGCCGGGCGGCGAACTGACACTCCGGCTGCAGCACTGCCCGCTGATGAGCCTCGCCAGCCGGCACCCCTTGGTGTGCGAGGCCGAGTGCCGCTGGATAAGCCAGGCCTTTGCCCCCGGCACGGTCCAGCGAATAGCGCAGATGCGCGACGGGCAGGGCCCCTGCGCCTATCGCATCACCCCGCCTGTGGTGGCGGCCGCCCACAGCGCGCCCTAGGCTTCTCGCGCTCGAATCGGCCGCCCCGGCCCCGCCGCTTTCCCCCTCCTTTCTGCCCGAAGTAAAACTGTTGACGCGGCTGATCAGGATTTGTTAAGTTTCCACACAAGGAAGGAGGTGATGCGCATGGACGATCACAGTCGTAGTTACGACCTACCCTTAGCGCTGGAGGTGACCTCCTCCTAAGATCGAGGTCTTAGCTACGCTCGGGGCCGGGAGTTAATCCCGGCCCCTTTTGCATGTCCGGCGATTGCACCACCATAACGGGGTGGTTCAGTTTGACCCCGTCGCCTTCCAGGCAGCCCTCACCACCCGCGCGATCGGCCGGTTCCTCCTCTACCGGGAGCAAACCGAGACAACGATGACCCTCGCTCGCAGAGAAGCGGACGAGGGTGCGCCGCACGGCACGCTGGTCCTCGCCGAACACCAGACCGCCGGCCGGGGCCGTCGGGGCCGCTCGTTCTTCAGTCCCGCAAGCGACAACCTCTACTTCACCCTCGTCCTCCGCTGCACACCCGAACAGCAGCGTCGCCTGCCGGTCGCCGTTCCGCTCGCAGTCTGCCGGGCCTGCCGGCTGTACGGCGCCGATGCGCGGATCAAGTGGCCCAACGATATCTGGGTCGCTGAGCGAAAGCTGTCCGGCATGCTCATCGATGCGGAGCAGTCGGCCGCCGGTACCGTCGCCTTCCCGGGGATCGGCATCAACGTCAATGGCGACCCGACGGTCCAGCCTGAACTCGCAGCGATCGCCACAAGCCTCGCCCGTGAGCTCGGCCGGAACGTCCCACGTGAGTCTCTGCTCGCCGCCGTCTGCAACGGGCTCGAGGTCGCGCTCGACGCGGACGAGTCGGAACTCGTCGCTGAATACCGCGAGGTGAGCCTCGTGCTCGGCAAGCCGGTCGTCATCGCGCCCGTGGGCGGCGACCCCTTCGAGGCGACCGCCGTAGAAATCGCGAGCGACGGCGCGCTCGTCGTCAGCCGCGCGGATGGCCGGACGGAGACCGTCAAGGCCGCCGAGGTATCCCTCCGGCCCGGCTGAGTCGCTACTCGCCCGAGTCCCGGTCTCGCATGAACATCTCGATGAGGTCGACCGGGATGGGGAACACGATCGTGCTGTTGTTCTCGGCCGCAACCTCGGTCAGCGTCTGAAGATAGCGGAGTTGCACGGAGATAGGTTCTCGAGCCATGACCTCGGCGGCCTCTCTCAGCCGCTCGCTCGCCTGGAA
>DATBWD010000285.1:0-3617 GCA_036515015.1 Tepidiformaceae bacterium | reverse complement strand
CGCCTCGTCGATCGCCCGCTCTTCATCGAGCCAGCCGTTCTGGATGGCCGCCATCAGCATGCTGTATTCGCCGCTGACGTTGTAGGCGGCCACCGGTACGTCGACGCTGTCTCGCACCTGTCGCAGCACATCGAGGTACGGCAACGCCGGTTTCACCATCACCATGTCCGCCCCTTCCGCGAGGTCGGTCAGCACCTCGTCGAGGGCCATGCGGGCGTTGGCGGGGTCCATCTGGTAGCCCCTCCGGTCGCCGAACGCGGGCGCGCTCTCGGCAGCTTCCCGGAATGGACCGTAGAAGGCGCTGGCGAACTTCGCCGCATACGAGAGGACCGGCGTCTCGTGGAACCCCGCGCCGTCGAGCGCAGCCCTGATGATCGCAACGCGGCCGTCCATCATGTCGCTTGGCGCGATGATGTCGCACCCCGCCTCGGCGAGGCTGACGGAGGTCTCGGCAAGGAGCGGCAGGCTTGCGTCGTTATCCACCGAACCGTCGGGCCGGAGAATGCCGCAGTGGCCGTGACTCGTGTATTCGCAGAGGCAGACGTCGCCCATCACCAGCAGGTCCGGGTTCGCGTCCTTCAGCCGCCGCGCCGCCTGCTGGACGATGCCGTCGCGGTCCCATGCGCCGCTCCCCTGCTCGTCCTTGGAAGCGGGCAGGCCGAATAGCAGGACGGCGGGGATCTCGAGGCTCCTGAGGGTGGCTGCCTCGTCCTTCAGTGCGTCGAGGCCGAGCCGCTCCTGGCCGGGCATCGAATCGATCGGCTTGCGGCCCGTGAGGCCCGCTTCGATGAAGAGCGGGTAGACGAGATGCTGCGGTGTGAGACTGGTCTCCCTGACCAGCGACCTCATTGCCGGGCTGCTGCGCAGCCTCCTGTGACGCCTGAAAATGGGATGTTCCACGGTCGAAATTGTAGCACTGCCCTCGGCTCGCGCCCCGCTCTCCCCCATTTGGGTGAGCCGGCACTCCCCCGAAGAGACCATGGGAACCGGCAGGGTTGGATGATCCCTGCGTACCCATTTCACGTTACGTTAGGGGTAATGAAGCAGATACGGCTGTTTATCGTGGACCACGAGGAGCGGATCCGCCGTGGACTGGAAATGCGTCTCTCGACCGAGCCCGACATGACCGTCGTGGGCCACGCCGACAGCGAAGCAACGGCGCTCAACGGAATTCGCGAACTCAAGCCCGACGTGGTCATCATCGACCTCAAATCCGCAACTACCGACGGCATCGCCACGGCCGGCTGCATCTGCGCGGCGGAGCCCGGCTGCCAGGTCCTCATCATCAGCATGCAGGACGACGCGGCGACTCGCGCGACAGCCATCGCCGCCGGCGCGGCCGACTTCATCGGCAAGCAAGAAGGCTCCGATCGCCTCGTTCAGGCGATCAGGAGGGTCTCATTCCCCGAAGGGACGGCGGACGCGGCAGACTGAGGTCGGCGCCTAGACCGCGCACTCCCCCTCGCCCCGCTGCATCTCATAGAGCTCGAAGCGGTCCCAGTCGATGAACATTGAGCGGTTGTCGTCGCTGAAATCGCCCGGCAGCACCAGGTCGGAGATGGCCGCCTCGAATGGGCCGGGGCCGACCCGGTCGAAGAAGGCGTTGAACTCCTCGCCTGCGCCTCGTTCCTTTTCGTAGAGCGACAGCACACGGCCAACGGCTTCCGGCGCGCGCTTTGCCGGCATTCGCACTTTGAGCTGGGTCGCGAGCCGCATCGTCCCGGCGTCGTATGCTCCGCCGACGAACATGTGGTAGGCGGGCAGCTGACGGTCGCCGACCTTCATCATCGCGCCGTGGAACCCGATGTTGGCGATGTGGTGCTGGCCGCAGCTATTGGGGCAGCCGCTCATCTTGATGTGGATGCGCTTCGTCACTTCGTCCTGAATCCCAAGCCGCTGCACGTAGTCCTGGATGGCGCGGTTGAGGCCCATCGAACTGGTGATGCCCAGTTTGCAGCTGTCAGTGCCGGGGCAACTCACCACGTCGGTGACGGAGTGCGCGCCGGCGTCCGCGAGGTCCAGTGCCTTCAGGCGTTGCCAGACTTCGTAGAGGCTTTCGTCCCGCACCCAGCGAAGGACGAGGTTCTGCTGCACGGTCGTCCGCGCGCGCCCGCCGCAATAGTCTCGCATGATGGCCGCCAGCCCCTGGAACTGCTCGGGTTTCAGGTCGCCTCGCGAGACCTTCACCTCGACGGTGCTGAAGCCCTGCTGCTTCTGGGCCTTCACGTTGGCGGCGACGAACGCTGAGAACTCGCGCATGTCGCCGTTGGGCTGTGCATAGTGCGATCGCCTGGTGGGCGCCGTGGTTTCTTCGTCGTCGAGGTAGAGCAGACGGTCCGGGCGGAAGTCCTTGCCTGTCCAATCGCCCCTGAGTTCTTCATCGACCATCCGCCGGAACTCGTCCGGGCCGACTCGCTCGATAAGGAACTTGATGCGCGCCTTGTTCCGGTTCTTCCGCAGTTCATCGGCGGCTTCGAAGACCCGGAGCACCGCCTCCGACACTTTCAGGTACTCATCGGTGGAGACGAATTCGCGGAGGACCATGGCATGCCGCGGCATGGTGCTCAGCCCGCCTCCGACCACCATCTCGAAGCCCTTCGCACCGTCCTTGATCTTCGGGATGAAGCCAAGGTCGTGGAGCCCGGTGATGGCCACGTCCCGATCGCTCGAACTGAACGCGACCTTGAACTTCCGCGGCAGCAGCTGGGTGAGCGGGTTGCGGAGCCAGTAGCGTGCGAAGGCGCCTGCATAGGGAGTCGGGTCGAAGGGCTCATCGCCGTTGACGCCGGCCCAGGGATCACCGGTGACATTCCGGACGGTGTTGCCGCATGCCTCGCGGGTCGAAAGGCCGGCCTTCGCCATTACGCGCAGTGCCTCCCACGCCTTCGGCAGCGGGATGTGGTGGAACTGGAAGTTCTGGCGGGTGGTGATGTGCCCCTTGCGCAGAGGTGTGAACCGCTCGGCGACCTCGCCGAATGCCTCCATCTGCTCGGGGGTAACGCCGCCGAAGGGCAACTTCACCCGGATCATCTGGACGTTCGGCTGGCGCTGGCCATAAACGCCCTGCTTGAGGCGGAAGCCGATGAATTGTGTCTCGTCCCATTCGCCCTTGAGGAACCGGGTGGCTTCCGTCTCGAAGTCCTCGAGTTCCCTGGCGAGCACAGGCAGGACCCGGCCGGGGTCGTTCGTGTAGATGATGGTTTCTACGTCGGGCATGACTTTCCTCGCTTCTGATCGGGGCCGATGAAGAGCAGTAAGTCAAGCGACCTTATCAACAATGCGTCTTGATCGCAACGATTCTTCTTGATATTGTCTGCTGAGTTACTCAACAATTCACGCAGGATTGCTCCCGTGGCCATCGCCGTGCCCGCACCATCCGAAATTGCCGCCCTCAATGAGCGGTTCGAAACCGCCGACCCGCGCGAGATCGTGGGCTGGGCGGTTGATACGTTCGGTGACGGCCTGACCGTTGGCGCGAGTTTCGGCGGCGCAAGCGGCATGGCAATCCTTCACATGGTTTCCCTTCGCCGGCCCGACATCCACGTGTTCGTGCTCGACACCGGTTACCTCTTCGAGGAGACGCACGAGACCATGCGGCGCTCGATCGAGGCCATGGG
>DATBWD010000284.1:0-17203 GCA_036515015.1 Tepidiformaceae bacterium | reverse complement strand
AACGTTCTTGATGTTCCCGCCGGCGAGCTTGAACTGGCGCGCAAGTTCCGCGGGGTCGATGTCCGGCGCCAGGGGCGTTTCCTTTGGCCAGATCGTTCGCCAGATAGCGAGGCGGCTCGCCTCGTCGGGGAAGGGGAAGTGCACCAGGAAGGCGATGCGGCGGATGAAGGATTCGTCGAGGTTCTGGCGGAGGTTCGTCGCGAGGATGGCAACGCCGTCGTACTCCTCCATCCTCTGCAGGAGGTAGGAGATCTCGATGTTGGCGTAGCGGTCGTGGGCGTCACGCACTTCTGAGCGCTTGCCGAAGAGCGCATCGGCTTCATCGAAGAAGAGGATCGCATTGGCCCGCTCGGCGGCTTCGAAGATGCGGGAGAGGTTCTTTTCCGTCTCGCCGATGTATTTGCTGACGACGCTGGAGAGGTCGATCTTGCAGAGGTCCAGGCGGAGTTCGGCAGCGACGATGTTCGCGGCGAGCGTCTTTCCGGTCCCGGGTGGTCCGGCGAAGAGTGCAATAGTCCCGCGGCCCAGCGAGAGCCGCTTTCCAAAGCCCCAGGATTCGATCACGTGGCGGTGCCGGGCAACCCGAGCGCAGAGTTCCCGGAGTTGGGCCACCCCGTCGGGAGGGAGGATGAGGTCGTCCCAGGCAGCGGATGGCCGCAACCTGCGGGCGAGGGTTGCGAGTTCGGTGGTCGAAAGCTCGCAGGCCGATTCATAGAGGTCTGCAGGGTCAACGTGCCAACCCGGGGCGCCACCGGCCCGCCACTGTGCCCGCCACGCTGCGCGCCCCACCGCTTCGCGGATCTCGGACGGCGCGAGACGGAGCATGCCGGCAAGGTCGTCGATGTCAGCGGGTTCGACGGCGAGTTCGTGAGCCGCCAGTTCGCCTGTCCAGCAGGCCCGGCGTTCGACGAACCCGGCGGCTGTGACGTCGACTGTCCGCACGTCGAACCCCAGGGCGGGCAGTGGCCCTACAACCGCACAGAAACCCTGCCACCTTCGCACGAAGCGGCCCAGGTGTTCGACCGCGGCCCGTTCCGGAGGAGGCCCGGCACTCCGCAGGCAGGGGATAGCGCCGCGCAGGCGTGCGGACATCGCCAGCAAGGGAAGCAACCGCGGAGCATCAGGCGCGGTGGCATCGAATTCGAGTACTTCACGGGCGAGCGCGCTCGAGAGCAGCGCAGCGGCGTCGCGACCGTCGGCGGGAAACTGGAGGCACAGGGGCTCGGCAGGATCGGCAGGGAGGGAGCACATCGTCGTGAGCCGCCGGAGCGATTCATCCGGGAAGCCGGGACAACTGCCGGGCGAGGCTGCAACCACGCGGCAAACGTCGGCGAGGCGGCCATCGAGGGGAGGAGGGGGACTTTCGGCCAACAGGAAGGCGATGACCTGCTCATCGAGCTTGATGGTCGAAGCGAGCAGCGTGCCGTGTTCGTTCTCGGCGATGAGCCTGACTACCCCGTGATCGACGAGTGGAGCGTTTTCGGTGAAGCGGCTGCGCTCGCCCAGGCGCTGCGAAGCCGATGAGCAGAAGAGTTGCAGGGCGAGGTCGACGGTCGGCCGCCGGAGATTCACGTTGTCCTGGAGGTAGGCGTAGAGGCGTTCGTAGCGGCGGTCGAGTTCGGGCGCGAGCGCGAGCAGGACGACGGCGGTGTCGAAGACGGAAAGGCCAAAGACGTGCCGAAGATACTCGAGGCGGGGGGCGCCCAGTGGCTGGTCCGGCCCTTCGGTGAAGAGCAGCGGTTCGCCCGCTTTCCGCGCGAGCAGGCTATCGACATCTTCTTCGCTGACATAGAGGCCGCGGAACTGGTCGCCGGCCGGCCACTCTGCGTAGACCTCGCGGGAGCGGAGGGTGGCCCGTTCGAGCAACGCATCGAGCCATTCGAGCGCGGGCACGAGGCTATCCCATGTGGTCGTCTCACCGCCCGAGGGGGGCGCGCTTGCCGTCATCACTTCAACCACCGGCGCACCCGCCAGCACCAGCCGATGCGACCGCCGAGTTGTTCGAGGTAGGGGACGATAAAGAGGGGTATGTCATCGAGGCGGCGGATGTGCCGGCGCTCGTGGCTACCCACATGAGTGATGTGCCCGCGCCATAGTGACCTTCCATCACGCGGCTCCTCCAGCCACAGCCGGACAACAAATGAGCGTGTCCGTCCCTGGCGGTCTTCGTCATCGGGTGGTTGCTCGAGCTCGTTGTCCATGGGCGAACCGAGCCGACTCTAGGGAGGGCTGGTTCGTTGGGCGTTCCGTTTGCGTATCCCGCGGCGTTCCGTGTTTGGGGGGTGGACGGGAGCACGCGCAGTGGGCAGCGCGGGGCGGGGGTCGCGGAGGTTCAGGATGGGAGAAGGGCCGAGGGCTAGCGCCTTCGCTTCGAAGTCAACTCGTCGATTTCGCGCGTCACCTCGTGTTGCGCGGCCTGGAGCGCCTCCTGCAGCCGGCGCAGCGTGGAGACTAGACGCGAGCCGTCGGGCGAATCTACGGTCGGTTCGGGGTCGAACGGGTCGTCCCCTGCCTCGCGGATCCTGTCCCTGAGGGCAACGGTACGCGCGGACGGAGCGACATCGAGTTCTTCGCGCAGGACCGTCGCGCAGCGTTGGAACTGCCGGAGGGCCCCGGTGCGGTCGCCTGCGGCCGCGAGGAGGCGCATGAGTGCGCGGTGGGTGTACTCACGGGCGGGGTCGCGGGTAAGCACGGTCCTGCAGTAGTCGATGCCGGCTTCATAGTCGCGGTGCGCCTCGGCGTAGCCGATGAGCTTGTCCAGGGCAGCGACGTACATGACCTCATAGCGCTCGCGTTCGACCACGCACCAGTCGTGGTACCAGCCTTCCAGCAGGTCTCCCCGGTAGAGCTCGACGGCCGACATCAGGTCGTCGGCGATACGCGGATCCATGTCGGGCCCGCGGGTCCCCCTGGTGATGCCGCAGCAGGATTCGAACGCGAGGGCATCGACCCAGACCGAGTCGCCATGCTGAACGGCAATTTCGTCATCGCTGGTTACGAGCAACGAGGCAGCCTCAGGCACACCGGTGGCGGCGAGCGCCGATTGCAACTGCCAGAGACACTTCCTCAGGTACTGGCGCGCGCGGCTGTTTGGCTGGTCAGCCCAGATCATGCCCGCGAGCGTGTCACGGGACACTCTGCGCCCGCGCCGGAGCAGCAGGCAGACCAGCAGTTCCTGGGCCTTTGCAGATTCGAGGCGAAACTGGACTTCGCCCGTTGGGCGCCAGGCCACTTCGCCAAAGAGTGAGACACGAATCCAACTCACGGCCAGCTCCACTCTGGGCTGGGGACGCAACCCGGCGAAGTGGTTTGAACCGCGGAGGTTATGCTAACGAAGCGCTGACTTGCCAGGGCGGTTCGACGTCAGGGGGCCAAGAACGGAATATTCGGCAGCCGGGTCTTACGCTGTCAAGCCCAGATGCGGTTCTGTCGGGTGAAGAAGTGGACGTAGGGGGGCCGCTGAGCCCGGATCGTATCCACCGGCGGTACACCGGCGGAGTTCAGACCGCTGGCGGGCAGGCCAAATGTTTTCGCACGTCCCGGGAACGGCTCTCCCGCTGGTAGTCGGCTCGCGGCAGCAACGCGAGGGCCGAAAGCGGCCCTCGCGGATTCTCAGTGGTGGTAGCGCGTGGGGGATTCGAACCCCCGATCTCCGCCTTGAAAGGGCGGCGTCCTGGGCCTCTAGACGAACGCGCCACGAGAGATCAGCGTAGCATGGCGCCCGAGATACGGTCACCCGAGGGGGTGGCGGCGCTACAGTCCCTGGTTGAACTCGGCGAAGGTGAAGTACTGGTTGAGGTTGGCCAGCTGGCCGGTGACGAGAAGGATGCCGAGGCCGATGAGAAGGACGGCGCTGGCGATTTCGATGTAGCCAAGGTAGGGGTTGATGCGCTTGAGGAAGCGGGTGACATCAGCGAGCGCGAGACCGGTGATGAGGAAGGGGACGCTGAAGCCGAGCGCGTAGAACGCGAGCAGGTAGGTCGCGGTGAGCGCATCGGAGGTTGAGGCGGACGTCGAGGCGGCGAGGGTGAGGATGCTGCCAAGGATAGGGCCGACGCAGGGAGTCCAGCCGAGGGCGAAGGCGCCGCCGATGAGTGCGGAACGGCCATAGCCGACTCGGCGGTCTTTAGCGACGTTGAATTCGAAGGTGCGGGAGAAGATCGAAAGCTGGATCCAGCCGGAAACCTTGAGCCACGCGAGGAGGAGGGCGCCGCCAAGGAGGGCGACGCGGGTGGTCTGGCCGTGGAGGTTCGCGACTTCGACGACCCCAACGAAGACACCGGTGAAGAGCAGCAGGACGACAGCGGCCGCGAACGTCGACATGCGCTGTCGCGCGGGGATGAGGATGACGCCCATCAGGAGCAGCATGACGCCGGCGAACTCTTCGAGGCCGCGCTGGTTATCGCGGAGCACGTAGGAGCCAAGCAGTCCCACGCTCGCACCGAGTGCGATGAAGACGGCCGACAGCCCCACGATGAAGGCGACGGCGTGCGAAAAGGTAACGCGCCGATCCGCGGTGACACCGCCGGCCTGAATGCTCGCGCCGGACAGGTGGGTGATGTAGATGGGGACGATGGGAAGGACGCAGGGCGAGATGAACGAGAGCACCCCGGCCGAGAAAGCGACCAACGGTCCGCCGGGGCCTTCGAGGCTGAAGGAACCGCCACTGAGGGGGCCGACGGCAAAGAACGCTACGGGGATGAGGGCCAGGACGCCCAAGAGGACATACAGCAGCCAGCGGCTGCTGGTCGGTTCGGTTCGAAGTTCGTGTTGCGTTGCCATCGGTGCGCCGGGTTGTGTCCCCTGACCATCGTAGAACAAGACGCGCGGGACGGCTCGGTGGCGGCTTTTAGCGGAATGGATTGTCGCCGGGTGTCCCGGCGAGGGGCGATTCATCGAGGCCGAGGAGTTTGAGGCGGGCGGCGTCGTAGGCTTCCTTCGCGCGCACTTCGCGGTTGAGCAGTCCTTTTATCTGTGCGGGCTCGATGTGATCGCCTTCGAGGAAGACGCGGTGCACGTGCTCGATCTGCTTCAGCCAGGCGGCCCAGGCGGCGCGGTATTCGCGCGCGGCGTCTTCGTCGACGAACGGCATGGGGTTGATGATAGCGCGGGCCGGCGGTGAGCGATCCGGGCAGAGTACTGTCAGAAGTTCGCAAGTCTTTGATTACCGGCAAGCACGCCTGGCGCGGAAGGTGATTTATAGGATGGGCCACAGGCCGCAGCACGCGGCAAGAGGGAGCGCCAATGAGCACCGGGAATGAACTGCGGGAACGAGACGTTCGCGCGAGCGAGACACTTGACGCCGGCACGGGAGCCGTACTCGAGGCGGACGACTGCCGGGAACTGCTCGACCGGTGGCATGAGACGGAGTTGGGGTTCGTCGAAGACCCGCGGCGCGCCGTCGAAGCGTGTGATGCGCTCGTGACTGAGGCGATGGACCGCGTGGCCGCCTCGTTCCAGGCCGACCGGCTTTTGCTGGAGCGCAAATGGTCGCAGGGGGAACCATCGACCGAGGACCTGCGCGCGACGATCCAGCGGTACAGGGCGCTCTTCCAGCGCATGCTCGCGGTGTAACGCCTGTGGCCGACGAACGAGTTCGTGATTCCGGGGACGTCGCGGTGGCCGAGAAGGCGCCTGCGACCGCTCGAGTGCGCGGCAGCCGGGTCGCCGGAAGCGCCGTTGAACTGGAGGGCGTCACCAAGGCGTTCGACCAGATGGTCGTGCTCGACTCGCTCGACCTGTCGATCGAGGAGGGGCAACTCTTCGGTCTCATCGGGCCGAGCGGCTGCGGGAAGACGACGCTCGTGCGTCTACTGGTGGGGTTGAGCGCCCCGACGGACGGCACGGTGCGGGTCTACGGGTATGAGCCACGGCGGTTCGGGCCGCGCGAGCGGGAACTCATCGGATACATGCCGCAGGGATTCAACCTGTATCCCACGATGACGGTGCTTGAGAACGCCAGGTTCGCGGCCGGCCTGTATGGGCTGGGGTGGCGGCAGCGGCGGCGGCGGATCCGGGAGGTGCTGACCTTTCTCGAGATCTGGGATGCGAGGGGGCGGCGGGCGAGCGCCATTTCGGGCGGGATGCAGCGGCGGCTGTCGCTGGCCTGTGCGCTGCTGCACCGGCCGCGGATCCTGTTCGTCGATGAGCCGACCGCGGGCCTGGACCCGGTGCTGCGGACGAAGATCTGGGAGCACCTGGAGTACCTGCGCGAAAACGGGACCACAGTCATCCTGACGACGCAGTACATCGACGAGGCGGCCGGCTGCGATCGCGTGGCCGTCCTCGACCGGGGCCGCATCGTGGCGGACGGTTCGCCGGATGAATTGCGGCGGCAGGCGGTAAGCGGGGAAGCCCTCGATGTGGAGGCGGAGCGATTCGAACGGGGCGACATCGCCGCCCTCTGGCAATTGCCATCGGTGGAGCGCGTGCAGTGGGTGGGGCAGGACGCTTTGCGCTGTTATGTCGACGACGTTGGTACGGCGACGGTGGCAATTACGGAGGCGCTGCACGAGCGAGGCACGGAGGTCACGGCGATCCGTCCCTATCTGCCGTCGTTCGATGAAGTGTTCCTGAAGCTCGTGGGGCGAGACTGAGATGCGGCCGATCACGCGGACGATGAGCTTCTTTAGCAAGTGGCTGGTCGAAATCGTCAGGCAGCCGGCTTTGATGCTGACCCTGGTGCTGGGTCCATTCCTGGTGTTGCTTGCGTTCGGGCAGGGGGTAGACGTCGGCGGGCCTCGGCCGAAGCTGATGGTTGTGCAGCCGGAGGAGGATATCGGGCCGATCCAGCCGCTGCCGGAGGAGTTGAGCCAGCACGTCGAATTCGTTGGGGAGACGCGGGACCGGGAGTATGCGATCGAGCAACTGCGCCTCGGGCGAATCGATGCGGTGGCGGTAGTCCCGCCTGACCCGGTCCAGACGCTGGAGAGCGGTCAGCACGTCAAGCTGGAAACGAGCATCAACGAAATCGACCCGATCACGCTGGGGTACTACCGCGCCTACCTGCGAAACCAGGTGGCCGAACTGAACCAACGGACGATCGCGAAAGCGGTGGGAGAGGCGCAGGGTTCGCTCTTGCAGATCCAGCAAGGGGCCCGGGAGGCGCGTCCGATGCTCGACGCGCTGCGCTCGGGCCAGGGCGACCTGGAAAACGCGCGCACGCAGGTGCGGGAGATGCGGGGGTTGATCGACCCGCTATCGGATGCCGTCGACGACGCGAACACGGCCCTGCGGGGCGCGAGGTTCTTCGTGCCGGGGTTGAGCCGTCCAGCCGAGCAGGTTTCGCGGCTGCAGCAACAGCTTTCGGACCTGCAGAGGGACCTCGCGCAACTGGACTCTCGGCTGAACTCCTCGGAGGCGGCGGCGTTGCCGACCGAGGAGGAACTGGACCAGATCCAGGCGCGGCTCGACGAACTAGACGAAGTGGCAACGTCGATGGGGGGCATCCCTCCCGAGGTTTTGAGCGAGCCGTTCCAGCTTGAACTGGAGAACGTTGCCCCGTTCGTACCGACGTTTACGGCGTTCTATTCGCCGCCGGTGCTCGTGCTGCTAATCCAGCACCTGGCGATCACCCTCGGTGCGCTCTCGATGACGCGGATCCGCCTTCTCGGGGTGATCAACTTCCTGCGGGTGGCGCCGGTACGCGCGAGCGAAGTGGTGGTGGGGAATTACCTCTCCTACGGACTCCTGAGCGCACTGGTCGGGGCGGCGTTGCTGGCGGCCATCGTCCTGTTGTTGGACGTGCCTGTGTTCGGGTCGTGGCTGGTGCTCGCGCTCGGGATCGGGCTGCTGATTGCCGTTTCGCTGGGAGTCGGGTTCGTGGTATCGATCCTTGCGACGAGCGAGCAGCAAGCGGCGCAAGTGGCGATGCTCATCCTGTTGGGTGCGATCTTCTTCAGCGGATTCGTTTTCTCGCTCGACCGAATCACCTGGCCGGTCCGGATCATTTCGTATGCGTTGCCGAGCACCTATGCGATACGGACGTTCCAGGACGTCATGCTGCGGGGCGTGCTGCGGCACCCCGAGGACCTGTGGGTGCTCGCTGGGGCGGCGGTCGTCCTGTTCGCCCTGACAGTGGCGCTGTTCCGGCGGGAGTTCCGGCCGACGTAGGCCCGGTTTAGTTCACGACCTGGTAGACGCGATACTCGACCCAGCCCGGGCCGGAGCGACCCTCGCCGACGGCGACGATGGCGTTGAGCCACGCATAGCGCGGGTCGCCCGTTTCGAAGCGGGGCGCGGTCATGAAGTAGAAGTCGCCGAAGTCCGAAGGTTGGCCCTGGGCGGACTTCGCCATGACGGCATCGAGGGGACTGAGGACGCCGTAGTACTGGACGTAGATGTTGGCGCCGTCGTCGGTTTCGAAGGTGGCGCGGACGTCGAGCCGGAGGGCGTTGTCGGGCCCGATGACGGCCCAGTCGCCGCCGCTCGGGAGGACCTTTCCCTTCAGCTTCGGCCCCTCGAAGGTGCCGCCGGTGACGTCGAAAATCTGGCGGGTGCCAACCGGGCCAGCACCGATGTTCACGGCGGGTTTCAGGTCGGCGCGGTAGGTCACGAGGTGCTCGAGCTTCATCGGTTGTCTCCCTGGGCCGTTGCGGCCGGGGGAATCCTAGCATCATTGCAGGGATCGAGGGGCGAGGTACCAGAAGAGGAGTGGTTTATTCGGAAGTTCGGGGAAAAGACGCGGCAAGGCGTCTGCTGGACAGGCCCGGGGCCGTGTGGGAGATTCGAAAGGTGGTAGCGCATAGGGGATTCGAACCCCTGATCTCCGCCTTGAGAGGGCGGTGTCCTAGGCCGCTAGACGAATGCGCCGCAACATCGAGGATAGCCCAGACCCGGATCCGCGGGCAAGGAAAAGAGGCACTGTGAAGCGTTACCTTCTGTTGGCGGCGATCGTCGCCTGCCTCACGGCGCTGGCGAGCCTGGCAGCCTGTTCGGACAATCCCGGGACCCCCCGGCCGCAGGCGACCGCGACGGCAACGGAGACACCGACGGAGCCGGCAGTTGGGGGCACGCCGGAACCACTCCCCGCAGCACTGCAGGAAATCCTCCAGCAGGTGGCGGAGGTGCGCGGGCTGGAGGCGCCGGCCGACCTGAAGGCGTCACTCGTTTCGAGGGCCGACCTCCCGGCGCTCTTGGAGGACCTGATTACTGACGAGGACCGGGAGTGGTTCCGCCAGACGACGACGCTCTACCGGTTGCTGGGCCACTTCACCCCGGACCAGGACTATCTGACGATCTACGAGGGCTTCGGCGCCTCTGCGGTGCTGGGCCTCTATTCGCCGGCGCACAAGCAGTTGTGGGTGGTGCACGAGGGGCAGGACATCGACTTCGACACGTTGCCACGAAGCCAGAAGGAGACGCTGGCGCACGAACTGGTCCACGCGTTGCAGGACGAGCACTTCGACCTCGAAGCGAGCTACGAGGACGTGATGAACAACCTCGACCGCGAACAGGCGTGGACGTCCGTGGTCGAGGGGGATGCCGTCACGCATGAGCAGCTCTATGGCCAGCGGTACCTGTCGATACCGCTGGGAGTGGGCGGCGGGCGGCTCTTCCTGGTTGCAGACCTGGCACAGATTACGGATGTGCCCCCATCGATTGCGCGGGAGCTGATCTTCCCCTACACGACGGGCGCGGAGTGGATCCGGACAATCGTGGCGGAAGAGGGGGCCGAGGCGGTGGACGAGATGCTCCAAAACCCACCGCTCGGAACCGCGTACGTGCTCCATCCGGAACTCCGGAGCGAGGGCTGGGAGCCCCGAGACGTGACATTGCCGGACCTGTCAGGCGCACTGGGCGAGGGGTGGGAGCGGGAATCGGGAGGGACGATCGGGGAGTTCGGCTGGCGAAACTACCTGCAACTCCGGACCCGGGCGGGCGAGGCCGGAGCGGCGGCCGCGGGGTGGGCGGGGGACGCCTACGAGGTGTATGTAGAGGGCGAGGAGAGTGTGGCGGCCTTTCGGATCAGCTTCATGGACCCGGCGGAGGCGCAGGCGTTCGCGCAAGCGCAGCAGAGCTTCATCACGGCGGCACGTGCCGGGACCGAACAGAAGGGCGCAATCCAGTTCGCCACCTTCCGGACGGGCTACGTGACGGCGACGACGGAGGTCTCCGGCAGCGAGGTTCTGTTCGCCATCGGGTCGAGCCGCGAAGTGGCCGAACGGGCGATCGAAGCGCTGGCAGGCGGCTAACGCGCTGGCTCTCGGTGTCCGGTGACGAACGCCGGGGCGGCGCGGTGGTGACAAGTGGTCCACGGCCGGGATGGTTAGAAGGGCAAGAATTGGATCCTGCCTTGCGGCGTTCGATTGCGTATTCTGTTGACACTTCCTGTTCCGAACAGGAGTACGCGGCGACCGGCCCTAAAGGAGCACATCAATGGCCATCGGTATGAACCTCACCGCATAGCGACTGCTCGCGCCGGCGTCCGCGCCGTACCGCTGAGCGGTACGGCGCTTTTGTTTGTCTCAGCACACAACCCTCGCGCTTATCCGCTCAGTACTGCTGTCCAGTCGCCAGGACTGGCTTGAGGCTATCCTGTCTCCTGTCCAGCGCAACTTCTCCGCTCTTTCAGTGCATTCGAACATGCAGCAGCAAGCTGCGCCCTGCGCATCCTGTGTTGCTGCGAGGAAATCCGACCATCAGTTGTGCTGACTTGCGCAACATCATGTCCACTACAAGGAGAAGGAAGTGTTACACCAGGTGATGCTGGTCTATTGGAAACTGGCCAGGCCATCCAACATCAGCGAGATCGGGTGGCCGGGCGAGCCGGAGCCGGCGTGGCTGCGCCACCGGCTGGATTACGAGCGAATGGCCGCTCAATTGCGGGCTGAAGAGCGCGCATGGAAGCGAGCCGCGAGAAAGGAATCGGCACCCGGCTTCATTGCGAGGATTCGCCTTGCCCGCCGGGACTAATCGCCACCAACCGCCGCGTCTCGAACCGCCGCCCCGGACAACCGGGGCGGCGGATTCGTTTCCACCCGACCCATGCCCGGAACATGAGAAGGCCGCCCATAGAGGCGGCCTTCTCATCGGAACGTGGCAGCCGGGATCAGTCTTCGAGCAGTTCCTTGAAGCGCCCGTTGAGATTCTGCCGATGGAATGTGGCCTTGCGCAGGTTGTCCACGTATTCCTGGACCTGGAGCCGGCGGAGTTCGCGCAACTTCCGCTCGCCGGCTTCGATGTTGTCTTTGCCTCCAGCGAGGAGGATGGCCAGCGGCTCGGCGACGACGCGGTCGTTCCAGTCCTTGGCCATGCGGTGTTCGGCCTTGCCGAAGTAGAGACCCTGTTCCTCGCGGCGTTCGGGCATCTTGAAGAGGAAGTGCTTGAGCCGCTCGATGTGGTAGTCCATGAGCCGCTGGCGATCGCGGGCGCAGAGGCGGTAAAGCTCGCGCTCGAGCGAGTTCTGGGCGAAGAGGTCGCCGTTCTTGAAAAGCGTGAGCAGCATGCTGTCCTGGACGAACAGGATGTCGGCCAGTTCCGGGAAGCTGCGGGCCTCCTGGGCTGCGCGTGAGTAGTCGGTTGGGGCCTGGAGGCCGAGGCCGCCTCCGTTCGAGAGGGCGCGCTTGCGGAATGCTTCCGAATGGCGGGCGACGTCGTAAATGACGGTCGAAAGGAACAACTTCAGTTCGAGGTAGCCATAGCTAATTTCGGGTAGCCAGCCGCTCAGGAGGGCTCCTTCGAAGTAGGCACGGTCGCTCATCTCGGTCATGAGCTGGCAGACGGCCTTCTCGATGTCATCGGGAAGCGGTTCAAGCGTGTCCCACGGGAGGTCGGTGGCGGAGACCCAGCGGTCGCGGATGGCTTCTTCGTAGAGGGGGACGCAGTTATCGGCCCAGACGAGTGCCTTGGTGAAGATGGTGTAGCCCATGTCTTCGACGTGGGCGCTGGGGTAGGAGCCGCGGGCGATCTCGGAGCGGTTGTTCCAGACGTCGGGGATATCGCCATAGGTGCCGACGTTGAGATCGCCGATGGTGAGGCCGATCTGGGGGTCGCTGGCCCGGGCGCGGATGCCCCACTCGGTCGGGACCTTCATCCAGGCGAAGTCGGGGCGGATCATGGCGCCGCCGGCGAGGAACTGCTTTGCCCGCTGGCCATCGACGCCACCGCGAAGGGCCTGCCAGATCTCTTGAAGGCTGTGGCCACTCTGGAGCGCGGTTTCGATCAGGCCGTCTTCCCAGCCGAGTTCGCGCGCCCGGTCGCGCGCTTCCTGTGGGACCTCTGTGGCGGGTGCTACTGGTGCATCGGACATCCGGTTTACTCCTCGGTAGGTTCAGACGGGCGTAGTGGCCCCCTCCGGCTGGAGGGGGCGGCGTTCGGCGTGACTAGGCGGGATCGACGAACTGGGCCATCAACGGGCCAAGGCGCTGGCGGCGATCGCCGAGGCCGGCGACTTCGAGCCGGTGGACGTATTCGTTGATCTGGCGCTTGCGGAGCAGGAGGAACTTCTGCACACCTTCGTCGAACTTGTCGACACCACCGCCGAGGAGGATGCAGAGGGATTCGAAGACGGGCGGGAAGGTGACATCGCCGGAGCCGCCGCCGGCGGCATCGCCTTCGGCCTTGTCGAGGTAGTGGTGGATCTCCTCGCGGCGCTCGGGCTCGGTATCGAGGACGTACTTGAGGTGCATGACGCCGAAGGCGAGGTGGCGGGACTCGTCCTGGGCGCTCATGCGGAAGATGCGCTTGTCGGCATCGGTCTGGCCGATGAGTTCGCCCATGCGGAACATGGACTGGACGAAGCCTTCGGCCTGGACGTGCATGAGGACGGACATTTCCGTGAAGTCGCGGGCTTCGAGGAGGGTGCGGAGGCCGAGCCCGGCGCCCTGAGCGAGGAGGCCACCGCCGTTGGCGAGGGCTCGCTTGCGGAAGACGTCGGTGTGGCGGGCCTCGTCCATGATCTGGGACATGAGGAAGAGGCCGGCCTCGAAGTCCTGGGAGCTGACGAAGGGCATCCACTGGCCGGGGACGTCGCCGGCGATGAACTCGACTTCGGTGAGCATGGTGCACAACTGGCACATGGCGCGCTCGATCTCGTCTGGGAGTTCTTCGAGCGTGTCCCAGGGGATGTCGCGGGCTGAGGACCACTGGCGCTGGGTGGCCTCTTCGTAGAGCATGACGCAGTTTTCGGACCAGACGTCGCTCTTGGACTGGTAGTTGGGGCCGAAGCGCTGGGCGCCTGGGCGGGGGACGGCGCCGCGCATGCGATAGGTCATGTCGCCCGCGCCACGGGCGCTATCGCCGTAGCGGCCGAGGTTGATTTCCTTGAGGGTCATCCCCTTCTTGCCGGGGGTTGCGGTGGTGGGGTTGTCGTAGAGGTTCAACCAGGAGAGATCGAGACCGGGTTGAGCCTGTGGTGCAGCGGTCATGTCGGGGCTTCCTCCAACCTTAGATGCCTTATCGCCTTCAATAGCTTCGATAGTCTACGGCTGTCGCTTGTTGTTTGGGAAGGCGATTTCTCTACCGACAAGTAAATTGGCCAAAACCTGCACATACAGGGAGCGGGTGGCCGGACTCTCCACGTAACCGACACCCCTTATCTACCGGCAAAGGCTGCCGATTATTCACATCAGGTGAATCGGAGGTAGCCATGGAACCGCTGGAGACAGGATGTCCGTTTGAAGCCCCACTGCGGGCGATGCTCTGCAAGGCGTGCTGTGCGTCGAACAGGAATAGCGTGCCGCCGTGCGTGCGGTCGTGGCTGCAGACGGCCGTTCCTCAGCCGGAGCTTATGCTCGCGAAAGGCTCCCACCGTCCGCTGCCGACGGCGGCGTGACCGCGGGCCTTGCCCGGGTAGCGAGGATGGACTCGGTTTCGCGGCACCAGGCGATGAAGGCCTCCTCGAAGCGCATGCCGCCCTGGAGTGTGAGATAGGCGCCGAAGAGCCGGTCCGGGACATGGAGCGCGTCGAGAACGCCAATGTGCTTTTCGATTCGGCGGAGTTCGGCGAGGCGTTCTTCGTGGCGCCGCCGCTGTGTGGCGACGGCCTGGCGCGCAGCCTCGGGGTCTGCCATTCCGTAGGAATACACCTTCAGCATGAAATCATCTTTGATGAGGGTCAGGGGCGAGGGGGTGGTGACCCAGTCAGTCAGCTCGTCGAGGCCTCTTTCGGTCAACGAGTAGAGGCGCTTGTCGGGCCGTCCGACCTGTTCGACGAGGCGGCTGCGGACCAGGCTGTCCTCTTCCATCCTCGTGAGTTCGGGGTAGATCTGCTGGGAGCGGGCTTCCCAGAAGTAGACGACAGAGGACTGAAAGCGTTTGGTGAGTTCGTAGCCCGACAGTTCCTCGTGGGCGAGAAGTCCGAGAATCGCGAAGCGAAGGGACATAGCAAAGCCGAGTTTGCACTATTTGGGTCGTAGGGGACACGGCATCTGCGTAAGCTGCGTGCGAAAAGTCGCGCCGGAGAGGGGCGAATAGCACAAAGAGCGGATCCCGTGGCACGATTCACCTGATTTCATGCCGAAGCAAGTTTCGAACGTCGCGACCGACGATTACCTGACGGCCATCTATCGCCTGCACCACGACGAGGGGCAGGACGTGATCGCCGTGCGCCTCGCCGACCGGCTGGAGATAACGCCGCCCTCGGTGGCGGGGATGCTGAAACGGCTGCAGCGCGACCGGCTGGTGGAGATGGACTCGCGCAAGGTGATCCGCCTGACGCCCGAAGGGCTGCGGCGGGCTGAGCAGATGGTGCGGCGGCACCGGCTGGCGGAGTGCCTCATCACGCAGGTGTTGAAGGTGCCGTGGTGGAGGGCCTATGAGGAGGCACACCTGCTCGAGCACGGGATTTCGGATGTGACGGAGCCGCACCTCTACGAGATGCTGGGCCGTCCGACGCGGAGCCCCTTCGGCTATCCCATCCCCGGTCCCGGCGCGCCCGCGAAGCTTTCGATGGTGACGCTGGCGGAGGTGGAGCAGAGCTGCACCGCCGAAATCGACCGGGTGTTCGAAGAGGACGAGCAGTTGCTGCAGTTTTTCGACGAGGAAAACATCCGGCCCGGATCGAAGGTGACGGTCGAGGGGATCGCTCCCTACCGGGGGACGATGACCATCAACATCGACGACCGGTCGGTCGTGATGGGGACGCAGGTGGCGCAGCGGATCTGGGTGGTGGACGGCGTGGAGAAGGGATCGCGGCGGGGGAGCCGCCGCTAAGCTCCCGAAGCGTTCATCCGTAGAAGAGCTGGGCGATGGCCGCGCCGTAGGACATGAGTTGCTCCGGCGCCAGCGCGTAGGCCGGGGGCATGAGACAGGCCGAGTCTGCGACCTCCCAGATGGCATCGACGCGCGCCTTCACCTCGTCGGGGGTGCCGCAGACGACGAAGGTCTGCGCCATTTCGTCGGGGACGAGGTGCTTCACACCGACGTAATCGCCGCGTTTGACGCCCTCCTGGAGCAACTTGGCCTCGCGGGCAAAGCCGTGAGCGGCGAAGTAGGGCTCGTATTGTTCGAGGCCGGCATAGAAAGCGACGGTGGCCCTCGCATCTTCGATGGCCTGCTTGCGGTCGTTGTTGGGAGCGACGAAGAGCCAGACGTTGAACTCAATGTCGGAGCGCTGGCGGCCGCCGCGGGCGAGGCCGGCACGGATGTCGTCCATCACTTTCGTGGTTGCCCATTCGATGGACCAGATGGGGTGGCCGATTATGCCATCGGCGACTTCGGCGCCAAGCCGGAGGACTGGCTGACGCAGCCCGGCCACCCAGATGGGCAGATCTGAGCGGACCGGGGCGGCGAGCGGCTGGAACTGGCTGAAGTCGAGCTGGTGGTACTTGCCGTCGTAGCGCTTCAGTTCGCCAGTGTGACTCTTCTGGATGATCAGGCGAACGATCTCGATCACTTCGCGGAGGTGTTCGACCGGCTTGCCATAGGGCATGCCGAAGAAGCCTTCGCTCCATGAGCGCACGCTGGTGCCGAGGCCGAGGACGAAGCGGCCCTCGCTGACGCGGTCCATATCCATCGCGGCCAGGGCGGTTTCGAAGGGACTGCGGGCGAACGCCAGGGCGATACCCGACGCCAGCTTCATGCGGGTGGTGGCCCCGGCGGCGACGGCAAGCGGGATGAAGGGCGGCCCGTAGACCTGCGGGGCGAAGACGCCTTCGAGGCCCAACGCCTCGAGTTGCCGGGCGTGAGCGGTGAGCGCGGGGGCCGGCATCGGTGCGACGGTGCCCCAGAAACGTGGTTTGTTCGCCATCG
The DNA here is from genome assembly GCA_036515015.1 of Tepidiformaceae bacterium. Classification (GTDB taxonomy): domain Bacteria; phylum Chloroflexota; class Dehalococcoidia; order Tepidiformales; family Tepidiformaceae; genus DATBWD01. The sequence goes on along the minus strand of DATBWD010000284.1, from coordinate 1,012 downwards.
TGTCCTCCGGGCGGGGCACGGAGGCCCCGGCGGCGGTGAGACTAGGGGGCGAACACGTGCTGGCGGTATGACCGCGGTCAGGATGGGCCGACACGGGCAGGTGGAAGCCGGTATGCTTCTGGGCTAACGCGACGAGGTGATGCTGATGGCCCGGCTTCCGCAGGTTTCCCGAGACGACATCCCGGACAACCTGAAGTACGTGTGGGATCGGATAGGCACGGACGGGGTTGTGCCGAACATCTTCAGGACGATGGGGAACAACCCGCACGTGTTGCGCGCGTACCTGCGAATGGGGAACGGGCTCTGGGCTCATTGCGGGCTGGATGTGAAGACGAGGGAACTGGCGATCCTGCGGACGGCGATCCTCCACCACAGCGATTATGAGTGGCACCAGCACGTCCGCATCGGGCGCGACGCGGGACTGACGGACGAGCAGATCAATGCGGTCCACCACTGGAAGACTGCGGGGATCTTTTCGGAGGCCGAGCAGGCGATGTTCGCGTATATCGATGCCCTGAACGCCAGCGAGCACCCGCTGCAAGATGTCCACGATGCGCTCGCCGAGCACTATCCGCCCGGGACGATCGCAGGGATCAACCTGCTCACGGGTTTTTACGAGATGACGGCGAAGTTCCTGGCAGCGATGGAAGTCGAGCCGGAACAGACATTCGTGGGCTGGCAGGTGTAAGGAGGAGTCGAACGTGGCTGCGAGCAGCGAGACCGCATCCAGTGCCGTGGGCCCGGAGCGGGAGGGCGGCCAGGGGCTCGACCACAACCAGGAGGAGTCGGGCAACCTCGCCATCGAGAAGCTGCTCGCCTCGGACGACGGCCGCGCGTGGACGGATTTCGTGGCGACCTACCGGACGGGACGGGTCGGGGGCGTATGAGGCGTGGTCGCTGCGAGGGATGGTGCGGTGGGTGCGGGCGTATGCGGCGGGCGGCTACGAGTACGAGGTCATCGAGGTGCTTGGGGAGAACCCTCTGGAACGGCAGGACCCGCGGGCACTTGCGA
>DATBWD010000283.1:0-11824 GCA_036515015.1 Tepidiformaceae bacterium | reverse complement strand
CCGCCGGCATGCTGATGACCGGCAGGTCCACCCCCAGCTGGCGGCGCTCCTCGATGCCCATCGCGACCGTCTCCAGGTCGCCGTAAATCGCGACCTCGTCCAGCATGCGGTCGCCCATCGCCGCCATGATCTCCGGGTTCGTCCCGAACGGCGCCGGGCGATGCGCTTCGCCCGCCTTCCGCATTGCGGCCACTTCTTCGGGGAAGCCGTTCCGCGACAGCATCTGGTGGTAGAAGTCGCCCATGTTCGTCACGTACCACGAAACCGGGCCGGCCGCCTGGAACTTCGCCTGCTCGATGTCCGGGTTGATCACCGTCGTCAGCGACGCCACACACTCCACCGCGTCGGCGGGCCGCCCCGCCCGCACCGAGGCCTCCCCAAGAAGCTTCTTCCCATCGACAAACTTCGACTTCGGCCAGTAGACCGGCATCCAGCCGTCTGCCACTTCACCGGTCTGCTCCATGCTCTTTGGCGAAATCGAGGCGACGTAGATCGGGATGTGCTTGCGCACCGGCTCGAACAGCAGTTTGAAGCCGCGCTGCAGCTTGAAGATCTCGCCCTCGTAAACTACCTTCTCGCCGCTGACGATGAGATTGATGATCTCGCAGTACTCCCGCAGCCGCCTCAGCGGCTTCTCGAAGGGCTCGCCGTGCCAGTGCTCGATGACGCGCGCACCCGATGTCCCCAGCCCGAGGATCATCCGCCCGCCCGACAGTTCGTCCAGCGTTGCCGCCGTCATCGCCAGCACCGCCGGGGACCGCCCGAAGACCGGCGCAATGCCGGTCCCAAACTTGATCTTCGAAGTTGCGAGCGCGATTTGCGTCAGCAGCGAGAACTGGTCCCGCCCCCAGGTCTCGGCGCTGAACACCGCCTCGACGCCGACCTCCTCGGCGATCTGGATGCGCTTGATGACTTCCCGGTTCTGCTCCGGGCTGCCCGTGAAACCAACTGAAACCGCGAGACGGCGTGCCATCTTCTTCCCCCCAAGAATCGATTGAGTAGTGTCAGGCAACTATGCCGCCTCGCGGCGTGACTGTCACCCGCCGGGGCGTCACCGCCGCGGTCCGCGGCCATGAGGCCCACGGTACCGCGCTCCGGGCAGAGGACCCGTTAGCAACCTCCGGGCCCCCGTATGACCAATCTTTTCCTATTGACGGGGTCAATCACCACGGCGTATAAGTCGCTCGAACTCGAATCACGCTCACCTTTGGGGGAAGTGATGAACGGTCACAACTACTGGACACGCCGAGTCTCACGGAGGCAGGCCCTCGCCGGCGCCGCCACCGCAGGCATCGGCACCGCCGCATTCGCCGTCGCAGGCTGCGGCGACGACGACGAAGAGACGCCCACTCCGACAACGGCGCCAACCGGCGAGACGCCTGCCGCCAGCCCCACGCAGGCGGAAGCGCAGATCAACAAAGACGGGATCCTCAAGAGCCGCCAGACCGCGCCTTACTCCACCATCAATCCCTGGAAGGGCCTCGATTCCGGCCTTCTCTGGGGGTTCACCATCTTCGATCACCTCTGGGCCACGCCACGGGACACCGGCAAGCCAGAACCGTTCCTCGCCGATACCATCGAGCACGCCGACCCCCTGAAGATCGTCGTCACCCTCAAGGAGTCCTACTTCCACGACATGGCGCCCATCAACGGACGCCTCGTCAAAGCCTCCGACGTCAAGGCAAGCTGGGAAGCAGCAGCCGTCCAGAGTGCCATCTCGGCAAGCAACTGGTGGCGCAACATCCTCGAAGGCCTCGACGCCCCCGACGACCGCACCGTCATCATCCGCATGAAGGCCGTCGATGCCTGGACCTACAGTTCCACCAACTCCGCCTCCGCCGTCGTCAGCTCGATCGTCCCCGAGGAGATGGCGAAGAACCCCGATTCCATGGACCGCGAGCTTATCGGCAGCGGGCGCTATCAGTTCCTCAGCCACGAGAACGGCACCAACTTCAAGGTCCGCCGCCACCCGAAGTGGCGCAACGAAGGCGAGCCCTACCTCGCCGGCATCGACTACCGCCTCATCCAGGAGCAGGCCCAGGCACTCGCCGCCTTCTCCGCGAAGGAAATCGATTCGGTAATCCCCGCCAACCGCCTCGAACGCGAACAGTTGGTACAGCGCCACGGAAACGAAGTCGTCGTCGACAACGACGTCAGCACCGCCAGCTGGATTCTCCTCGGCCGGGGAGATGGAATCTGGGCCGATGCCCGCGTCCGCCAGGCCGTCGGCCTCGCCCTCGACCGCAAGGAGTTCATCGACCTCATGTCCTTCGGCGACGGCGTGCCCGCCGGCCCTGTCCCGCCGCCCTTCACCGCCTACGCGCTCACCGAAGAGCAGATGAAAGACACGTTCTTCAAGCACGACATCGACCAGGCGAAGGCATTGCTCGCCGAGGCCGGGTTCGATACCTCCAAGGAGTACCAGCTCAAGTACATCGTCCCCGGTGACAACCGTGCCCAGATGGCCCAGATCTCCCAGGCCCAACTGGCAAAGATCGGCATCAAGGTGAAACTCATCGGCGAAGACCTCGGCACCTGGCTCCAGCAGTCGCTCTACGGCTCCCAATACGACGGCTTCGTCGGCTTCCAAAATCTCGCCTACGACGACCCCACCAGCTACATCGGCTTCTACAGCAAGGAAATCGGCGGACGCCAGAACTGGGCTCACTTCTTCGACGACGAACTGGACCAGGCCATCAAGGACCAGAAGACGATCCTCGATGACGACCTCCGCGCCGAAGCAGTCAAGGACATCCAGCGGAAGGCCTTCGCCAAGCAAGCGCCGCTGTGGTTCCTCTTCTCGCCGGTCACCCAGACCACCACCTGGAGCTACGTCAAAGGACGCATCACGGGACGCGGCAGCTACGGCCTCCACAACGGCCGCGTCTACATCGATAAAAGCTGACCGGGCCGGGAGATGCGACAGTACGCTCTCCGGAGACTCGCCTACCTGCCCCTCATCGCGGCCTTCGTCGCCATCCTCACGTTCTTCGTCCTCCGTTCGCCCTGGTCGCAGGACCCCGTCACCCTCATGGTCGGGATGGGCGGCTCCGTCGAACAGGAGGAGGCGCTCCGCCAGGACCTCGGCCTCGATGACCCCCTCGTCGTCCAGTTCGGCCGCTGGCTCGGCGACCTGGCCCGCCTCGACTTCGGCGAAACCTTCCGGGGACGCCAGCCCGTCTGGGACGAAGTCGTCGAGCGGATGCCCGTCACGTTCGAGATCCTCTTTCTCTCGGTGTTTTTCAGTGCCACGATCGGCATCACACTCGGCGTCATTACGGCCACCCGCCAGAACACCCTCCTCGATTACGCCTTCCGCGGCCTCGCCGTCTTCGGGCAGTCCATCCCCGACTTCTTCCTCCTCGTCCTCCTCATCGTCCTGCCTTCGATCTGGTGGAACTACTCCCCGCCCGTCGGCGGGCACGTCTCCATCTTCCAGGACCCCTGGGAAAACCTCCGCCTCTACGTGCCGCCCACCCTCCTTCTCGCGGTGGGAGGCTCGGCCGGCATGATGCGGCTCGTCCGCTCAACCATGCTCGAAGTCATGCGCCAGGACTACATGCGGACCGCGGCCGCGAAAGGCCTCCCCAACCGCTCCGTCGTCTGGAGCCACGCCCTCCGCAACTCGATGATCCCCATCGTCACCTACCTCGGAAACCAGGTGACGGTGCTCTTCTTCGGCGCCCTCATCCTCGAACAGATCTTCAGCATCAACGGCATCGGCCAGTTCCTCTTCATCTCCGTGAGCACCTTCGACTTCCCGGTCGTCCAGTTCCTCGTCCTCTATACAGCCCTCATCGTCATCACCATCAACATCCTGGTCGACCTCTCCTACGCCGTCATCGACCCCCGCGTGAGGTACCGCTGATGGCCGTTCGGTCCCGCCGGCTACAGGCACTCGATGTCGGGTTCCTTGCCCCTCGCCCGGGCGTCATGCGCCGGATGGGCCGGCTCGCGCGCCAGCAGCCGCTCGGCGTGTTCGGCCTCGTGGTCCTTGCGACATTCGTGGTGCTCGGCATCTTCGGCCCATCCATCAGCCCCTATGACCCGCGTGAACTCCGGGTCGGACCGCCCCTCTCCGAGCCCTCGTGGGACCATCCCATGGGCACCAACTCGCTCGGACAGGACGTCCTCAGCAGGGTCATCGCCGGCGCCCGCATCAGCCTCATCATCGCCAGCGCCGCGATCTTCATCGGCGCGACCATGGGCTCCTTCCTCGGCATCCTCTCCGGCTACTACGGCCGCTGGGTCGATTACCTCGTCCAGCGTTCGGGCGAAGCCTTCGCGGCCTTCCCCGGCCTCATCCTCTTCTTCATGCTGCGCACCGCGTTCGGCCCGAGCGTGAAAACCATCATCGCCGCGATCGCCATCGCAGCACTCTTCGGCGGTTCCCGCCTGCTCCGCTCCGCCACTATCGTCGAACGCAGCAAAGCCTACGTGGAGTCCGCCCGGGCCGTTGGCTGCTCCGAACACCGCATCTTCATTCGCCACGTCATCCCCAACGTCCTTCCCCTCACCGTCGTCCTGATGAGCGGGGCCCTGGGCGCCGCAATCCTTGCCGAATCTACACTCGCCTTCCTCGGGCTGGGCGTCGAACCCGGGACCCCGAGCTGGGGCATCGACATGAGCGGCCAGAACCTCTCCTTCTCCCGGCTCGGCTACTGGTGGATGGTCGTCTTCCCCGGGATGGCCATCAGCCTCGTCGTCCTCGCCGCCAACCTGCTCGGCGACTCCCTCCGCGACATCTGGGACCCGCGCCTGCGCCGTTAGCCCCCGGCGTCCACCTCGCGCACAACCCGTCCCCCGCGCACTCGCACGGTCCGTTGCTGTCCCGCCAGCAACACGTAGCTCACAACCCCAACGAGTGCGACCGCCAGCGGGGCATGCCACCAGGCGAAGGATCGGTCATTCGCCGCCCACAGCGCACCCGCCGTCAAGACGACTCCAGCGACACCGCCGATCGCCAGCAACGCGCGGTCCATCGTCCGCCCGAAGAACGCGGCGAAGGCCGGGAAGCCCGTCGCGCTCAAGAAAATGAGCACGACCGCCATCGCGAACAACCACGACTGGTCGGTCGCTCCCCCCACGATGTGCAGGACAAAGCTCGCCGCGAAGAACGCCAGCGCCAGTGCGAGGCCACGAACGACTGCCATGGATCCATCGTAGCCGCGTGGCCGCCGCTCCCGCACTCAGCCCGCGCGCGCACCCCGTAACAGCGCGGTCGCGACCACCGCGGCCGTTTCCGTGCGGAGTATGTTCGGTCCAAGATTCACCGGGAGTGCCCCTTGGGCCCGTGCCCGGGCCGCTTCCTCCGCGCTGAAGCCGCCCTCCGGCCCGATGGCCACGGCCACCGTCCCCGCCTCGGGCAACAGCCGCTCCGTCTCCGCCCAGCAGGCGCCCTCGCGTTCGGCGAAGAGTAACGCACCATGGTTCTTCCGCAGCAAATCGTCGAATCGGGCCGGCGGCTCCACCACCCCGAGGTGCAGGCGCCCGCACTGCTCGGTCGCTTCCACCGCGATCCGGTCCCAGCGCTCCTGGCGCCCGCTCGAAGCCCCCTCGCCGCGCGCGGAATGCTGCGCAATGATCGGCCGGATCACGTCCGCTCCCGCTTCGATGCACTTCTCTATCGCCCAGTCGAACCGGTTCGGGCGCACGATCGAAACCCAGAGTTCAATCGTGAGCGCCGGGGCCGGCGTCTGGCGGAGTATGCCCCCGACTTTGGCCACCACGAACCCCTTCCCGGCTTCCTCCACCGTCGCTTCCCACTCGCGTCCGTCGCCGTTGAACAGCAGGAACGGTTCGCCCGGCCGGAGCCTCATCACCGAAGTCAGCCGCCGCGCCTGCTCGCCATCGATGCGCAGGTGCCCCGGCGAAAGGTGGCCCGGCACGTAGATCCTTGTGATGTGCGCCATCGCCGCATCTTACCCGGGCGGGACGCCGCGCCGTCTAGGAGCCCCCGGCCCGTCCTGCTGCTTGTCCGTCGCCATGCGGGACAGTCGGGTCGAACCGGTGGTCGAGGTGCAGCCACATCACGCGCGAATACTTGAAAGTGATTGGTATTTGAATGACCAACTGGATCGCCGGCAGCCCCACCACCAGCCAGGGACTCACCCCCATCAGCAGCATTGGCAGCCAGTAGAACGTGGTCAGCAATGCGAAGGCGTAACTGAAGTACATCGCGCCGTAGAAGTACCCCGGCTCGCGCTCGAACTTCAGGTCACAGACGGGGCAGCGCTCGTTCATCGCCAGCAGCCCGCGGAATACCTTGCCCTCGCAGCAACGCGGGCACCGCAAGGTCGCGATGGCGGCCAGTCGTTTCAAGAACTCCTCCGCAGCGCATCGTACAACGCGCGCGGGGGAGGGGCGCCCCCACATGCGCCCCTCCCCCATGACTCCTCGATCGACTTACTCGTCGACCTTGAGCACCGTCACCAGCCCGAACATCCCGTCCGGTCCGTCCGCATGCGTGATGATGTGGCAGTGGAATGCCCACACGCCCGGTTCGTCCGCCTGGACGATGCAGTCGTAACGGTTCCCGGGCGCCACATCCACCGTGTCACACAGGTACGGCGGGTTGATCGGATACCCGTCCCGCGCGAACACCTCCATCGGCATTCCGTGCAGGTGCATCGGGTGATTCATGTTCCCTTCGTTCATCCACCGCAGCAGCACGCGCTCGCCCTTCTTCGCGGTCAGCGCGTCGGTCGCCGGGAATCCCTTGCCGTTGATCGTGAAGCCCAGCAGCGTGTCGTTCAGCACCAGGATGTACTCGCGGTCGTACTTCGGGTACGAAGCCGGGTCTTTCGGGTCGACGATGAACGCTCCGAGCAGGCCGCGGTTCAACTGCTCCATCGAATGATGATGCGAGTGGTACATGTGCGTTCCCGCGTTCCGCAGCGTGAACTCATAGGTGAATTTCTCGCCGGGTGCGATGGCCGGCTGCGTGACGAACGCCACCCCATCCATGGTGTTCGGGAGCTTCAGCCCGTGCCAGTGCACGGAGGTGCTCTCCTTCAGGTTGTTGGTCACATTGATGCGGACCTTGTCGCCCTCGGTCGCGCGAATCACCGGCCCCGGCAGCATCCCGTTGTAGCCGCGCGCCTTTTCGCGGTTGCCCGGCGTGGTCTCCCACTCCAGTTCCTCACACGTCAGTTCGAAGACCTTCACATCGCCGTCCATCGTGAACTCGAGCGGCAAACCGCCCTTGCCCTCCGTAATCGGCGAACTGATGTTTTCGAGAAACTTGTCGACGACCGCCTTGTGCTTTTCGTCGATAGCCTGCCACGTGTCGTCGGTCGACTGGTGGGCGTTGCCGTTGCTACCACTGTCGCCGTTGCTGGCGGGAGTCGGCGTCTCCGTCGCCCGCACGGCCTTTCGCCCGGATGGGTCGTCATAACAGGCCGCGGCGACCATGCCCCCCGCGATCGGGATCGTCGCTCCCACAAGTCCAGCCTTCTTGAGGAACTTCCGGCGTCCCATCGCTTGCGTCGTCGTGAATTCGTTCACCTGCTTCTGTGGCTCCTGTCAATGTCGATGCACCCCAGCGTCGCCCCTCGCCGCCTAATGCGGTACGGCCGAACGGTGAAATTCGACCGGGCCATTGGTTCTTTCGTGTTTTTGGTCACAAATTAGGTTAGAACCGTTTTATTCCAGTTCGAAGGTCATCTCCGTCACGCCGCCAACCGTCAGAAGCTGCACTGTGCGCAGCCCCGCGGCGAAAAATTCATCGAACGGTTCGGCTGTATTTCGAACAGCCCGGGCCGTCAACCTCTTCACCCCGCCGGCCTTCGCCTCGCTCATCAGTTCCCGCAGCAGGCGCGTTACGACTCCCCGGTGGAGATAGGGCGCCTGGACCGCGACAGTCAGTTCCGCCGTGCCCGGGCCGCTCACACCCGTGACATATCCGGCCTCCCCGATGACGTTGCCATCCGGCAGCACCGCGAGGAGGGCGAGCACGCGCCGGGCCTCGTCCGCGGCAGCCGTGCACCGGTGCCCGTACATGTCGCTTCCGTAGCACAGGCAGCGCATGCCCGGCGCCGCCGCGAACTCGGTCAGCTGCTCAGTGTCGTAGGCGGTCATCCGCCTGACCGTGAACTCTGCCCGTGGCTCGCTGCGTTCCGTTGTCCGTATCGCGCGCATTGTTCCTCGCCAATCTCATCATCCCCCACGGCCAGCCCGCTTCCCCCGGTCATCTGACCCGCTTTTTCCGTCCACAAGGCGCATTCCCGCTTCGACCCCAAAGGGACGCCATTCGGGATCCTTGGGCCCATGCGCGTATCATCGATGCGAGTAACGATCGAAGTAACCGACGTCAGGAGTCCCCCAATGGCAGACGCCTCCGGCCCCATCCTCGTCCCCCTCGACGGCTCCAAGATTGCCGAAAATGCCGTCCCCGTCGCCGCTCAGCTCTCCCGTGCGTGGGCAAGACCGGTGAGCTTTTTCCATGTGCTCGAACAATCGGACACGGTCATCGCACCCCAGGACACCGACCGGGCGCGCTCAGCATTCATCCCCTACGCCCTCCACCTCGGCGAGAAAGCCGGGCTGGGGCCCTCCGACCAATCCGCTGATATCGGCTGGGGCCCGGCCGCGCCAACCATCCTCGCCGCCTCGGAAGGGGCCGCCGCCATCGTCATCGCCAGCCACGGGCGTGGCGGCTTCCGCTCGATGTTCATCGGCAGCGTTGCCGATAAGGTCGTCCGCGGCGCCGATGTCCCTGTCCTCGTCGTCCCCGGCATCGAATCCCCGGTTGCCATCGACGCAGGCCCCGTGCTCGTTGCAGTCGATGGCTCGGCCGAAGCCGAGCGCGGCCTCACTGCCGCCCGCGACCTCGCCGGCCGCCTCGGCAGCGAACTGGTCCTCGTCCGCGCCTACAACGTCCCGCCGCCCGTCGGCGCCGAGTTCGCCTATTACCCGCCCGACGTCCTCGAATCGGTCCAGCAGGGCGCCGAAGAGTACCTTGCCCAATCTGCCCAACCCGGCGAGCGGACCGTCCTCGCCCAGGGGCAGGCGGCCCAGGTCATCGAAGAAAGCGCGGAGCAACTGGGCGCCGGACTCATCGTCATGACCAGTCGGGGCAAGGGCCTCGCCGCCCGCATCACCCTCGGCAGCACCACCGACCGGGTCATGCACGCGGTCGAGCGGCCCCTCCTCGTCATCCCCGTCCCGGACGAGTAGCCCCGGCCCTCAGCTACAGCAACGGGGGCGTCCGCGGACACCCCCGTTTTCTCTTGCCTCTCGCCTCTCGCCTCTCGCCGGTCAGCCGCCGATGTGCGACATCTCCACCTTCGGAAGGCTCGCCGTCTCCGAAGTCCGGATCTCCGAGTAGCGGTCGTCCCTCACCTTCCAGACCTTCGCGATCGCGGCGCTGATCTCCTCGTCCGTGGCGCCCCCGCGTAACAGCGAGCGGAAGTCGTGGCCCCGGACGCCGAACAGGCAGGTGTAGAGTTGCCCCTCCGCCGAGAGCCGTGCCCTCGTGCAGTCCCCGCAGAACGGCTGCGTGATCGACGCAATCACCCCGATCTCGCCGCTCCCATCGACGTACCGCCAGCGCTGCGCAACTTCTCCACGGTAGTTTGGCTCCGCCGGTTCGAGCGGCATCTCCGCATTGATCAGCGCGACTATCTCCCGAGCCGTCACGACGTGTTCCATCTGCCAGCCGTTGGTCGACCCGACGTCCATGAACTCGATGAACCGCACGATGTGCCCCGTCCCCCGGAAGTGCCGCGCCAGGTCGACGATCGTGTGGTCGTTCTCGCCACGTTTCACGACGGCATTGATCTTGATTGGCGAAAGCCCGGCTGCCTCGGCTCCGGCAATCCCCTCGAGCACCGTCGCCACCCCCACGCCCGAGTCGTTCATGCGCATGAACACCTCGTCGTCGAGCGAATCAAGACTCACAGTGATGCGCTTCAGGCCGGCGTCCCTCAGCCCCTGCGCCTGCGCCTTCAACAGCGAGCCGTTCGTTGTCAGCGTGAGGTCCTGGAGTCCCTCGATGTCCGAAAGCATCGACACCAGTCCGTGCAGGTGCCTCCGGACGAGTGGTTCGCCGCCCGTCAGCCGGATTTTCTCCACGCCGTGTGCCACGAAGACCCGCGCCAGTCGCGCGATCTCCTCATAGGTTAGGATCGCGTCGCGCTGGAGAAATGCGTAGTCCGGCCCAAACACCTCTCGCGGCATGCAGTAGGTGCAGCGAAAGTTACAGCGGTCCGTCACTGATATCCGGAGGTCCCGCAGCGGGCGCTCGAACCGATCCTGCAGTGTCATGGGTGTTAGCTTACAGGGTTCATCGGCGAAATGCTGCACCCGGCATATCGCTCACTCGCTGCCCGGCGCATTCGTCGCCAGCCACCGGTCATACTTTTCCAGTCGCTCGGCCAGTTGATTCCGCATCTCCGACATCTTCCACATCTTCTGGTCGATGAGGTCGATCTGGTGTTTCGTCAGCTCCCTCGCCTTGCGCATCGCCGGCGCTTTCTCCGAAGCGTCGGCCTCCTTCCGCCACTCCGCCCGGATCTGCATCTTCACGTCTTCCGCTTCGAGCATCTCCTTGATGTCCGCGAGCGAAAAACCGAGCAGTTCCTTTAACTCCTTGATTCGTTCCAGGCGCGCCATGTCCTCGGACGAGTACAGGCGGAAGCCGCCGTCCATCCGCGTCGGCGGGCGGAGCAATCCCTTCTCTTCGTAGTAGCGAAGGGTCCGCTGCGTCAGCTCCGAGCGCGCGGCCGCCTCACCAATCTGGAGGAAGCCTTCCTGAGGCGACAGGATCTCACTTGTCATACACGTCCTAGTCTAGCGACGTTAACGCGAACGTCAACGTAATTCCGTATGGAGGGAGGCGCACACCCGTCCCGGTCGTTGTCGGTGGCCCAACCCCCGGCCGCTACTCCGCGCCGCGTAACGGCTCCTGGATCGTCGCGCCCTGCTCGAACGTCGCTGCGATGAACTCCTGCCCCGCGCCGTGGTAGCGATACCCCGTCCCGCCCCCGTCGGTCAGGATCGCGAGGAACCCGTCGACCAGCGCCTGCGTGCACATCACGCCCGGCCGGTGCACCCCGAGGCACCCGTCCGGCCACGTCACCGGTTCGAATTTCACGATCGACACCTTCCCGACGTCCACTTTCCGCCGCCCCGCGAGGTCTTCGCGCATCTTGCGCTGGACGTCCACCATTTCAGCCGGGGGTCCCATGGTCACCTCGCCGTCTTCGAAGTCGGTCGCCACCACTCCATGGTCGCTGACGTGGTAGACGAAATCCTCGCCCCCCGCCCGCAACGACACAATCGCCCCTTCCGCTATCGCGTCCGCACAGGCGTCCTGCCCCACCTTCTTGAAGCCGAGGCACAGGTCCGGGAACCGCACCGGCGCGATGCTCGTCACGATGACATCCTCCGCGTCGACTCCCTTGCGCAGCGCGAGGTCGTATTTCGCATACGCGGCCAGCACCTCGTTGAATTCCACCCGCGCCTCCGGCGGCACCTCCATCCCGTCGTCGATCCGACCCATCGACGGGTCGACCGGCCCCACAAGCTCGTTGCCGCCGATGTGGAACCGTGCCTCGCGATCGCCCGCCTGGAAGAACGCGATGTACCCCGAAATGAACTGCTCCGTGCAGGCCGTGTCCGGCTTGTAGACCCCCAGGCAGCCGTCCCAGCCGGCGGCCTGCAACCGCTCAAGGACAACGTCCTGGAACTCGACGCCGAACTTCTCCGCAGCCCGCTTCCGCGCCTCGTGCAGCACCGACTCGCCCGTTACGCGGATCGTCGGGTCGGGCTTGGCGGAAACCGGCGAGTCACCGCCCCCTGCACCTCCATCCTCACCGCCGAA
>DATBWD010000282.1:0-2244 GCA_036515015.1 Tepidiformaceae bacterium | reverse complement strand
TGAAATACGAATGAAGTGATTTTGGATTTTTGATTTTGGATTTTCGCTTGGGGCGGGGGCTGCCGGAGCTGGTGGGCCCTCGCTTGACGGCCGGTGTAGGCTTTGAGCGCCAGACCGGCACGTGTGGGGGGAACGGGCGTGCGCGGTTTGCGAACTGGCGGAGTCTCACTGGCAGGGAGGAAGGACGATGACGCTCGAAGCCGACCGGCTCGTCGCGATGTATCGCGCGCTGATTGGAACGCGACTGGCGGAGCAGACAATCACCGACTTAAACAAGGCGGGGGTCCTGCGAGGGCACCACTCGGGGCTCGGTCATGAGGCTATCGGCGTGGCGGTTGGGTTCGCCCTGCGGCCCGACGACTGTGTGCAGATGAGCCACCGTTCGGGCATGATGCTGGCCCATGCGCGGGGCGGGTATAGCCTCCGCGAGGCGGTGCTCAGCCAGTTCGGCCGAGCGCCCAGTTGTTTCGGTCAGATCGAGGGTCGCCCCCGGACTCTCACCATCGTAGGACTGGTCGGGACGTGGGTTCCCATGTCGGTCGGAGTTGCGATGGCCGACCGCCTGCGTGGAAAAGACACGGTGACCGTGACGTTCTTCGGAGACGGCGCAGCCAACGAGGGTGCGGTCCACGAAGCGATGAACCTCGCTGGAGCGAAGCGCCTGCCGATTGTGTTCGTCATCGAAAACAACGGGTTCGCAGTGAGCATGCCGACGGCAGAAGCGACCGCGGCGAAAGACTTCGCCGGCCGCGCCGAGGGGTATGGGATGCCGGGCGTGCTCGTCAATGGACAGGATCCGCTGGCTGTCTACGAAGTGGTGTCGGAGGCGATTGCCAACGGGCGCAGCGGGCGCGGCCCGAGCCTCATCGAAGCTCGCCTCACCCGGTGGGAAGCGCATGCTCACGGGATCCAGGACTTGCGAAGCGAAGAGGAGATGGAAGCTGTGCGGAAGAGCGACGGCGTCCTCGCTCTCCGCGAGCAGCTGCTAGCCATGGGTATCATGACCGCCGCTGAGGCTGAGGCGATCGAGGCTGAGTGCGCGCGCGAGGTGGAGCTCGCGGTCGAGGAAGGAAAACAGGCCGGGTTCGACCTCCGCGAACCTCCTCCGTTTGATGACGCCGACGCGCGACGTCTCGCCTACGCGCCATGATGACGGCACCCGGCAAGCCCGCCCAAAGGAGCATCCGGAGATGAGCAAGATGCAGTATGTCCAGGCCATCAACGCGGCGCTCCATGAAGAGATGGAGCGGGATGCTTCGGTCGTCTGTATGGGCCTGGATATCGGCCGCCAGGGTGGCCTGTTCGGCGCAACGCGCGGCCTCTATTCGCGTTTCGGGGGAGAGCGGGTTATCGATACTCCAATCTCCGAGGCCGGTTACATGGGCGCCGCCATCGGCATGGCCATGGAGGGCTTCCGGCCGGTTGTCGAGATGCAGTTCGCCGACTTCGTGACGGTGGCATTCGACCAGTTGTCCACGGTGGCAGCCAAGATGCGCTACTTGACGGGCGGCAGAGTCAGTGTGCCGCTGGTCGTCCGGATGCCATACGGCGTCAATGTGACGGGCGAAGGATACATGACCGGGGCCGGGCCGCATCACTCGCAGAGTCCCGAGGCGTGGTTCTGCCACATTGCCGGGTTGAAGGTGGTGATGCCCTCAACTCCCGGCGACGCGCGTGGGTTACTCAAGTCTGCGATTCGGGATGACAACCCGGTGATGTTCTTCGAGCAGAAGGGCCTCTACTTCACCAGCCATGAGGACCTCGCCGATGAAGAATCGCTCGTTCCGATCGGAAGGGCCGACGTGAAACGAGAAGGGGGCGACGTCACAGTGGTGGCAACCGGGGCGATGGTATTGCTCGCCCTCGCGGTTGCGGACCGGCTGGCCGGGGAGGGGATCTCGTTGGAAGTGATTGACCCGCGAACGCTCGTGCCGCTCGACACGGAGGCGATCCTCACGTCGGTCGGCAAGACCGGCCGGGTGGTCACGCACGAGGCGCCCCAGACCTCCGGCTTCGGGGCGGAGATCGCGGCTCTGATCGCGGATCAGGCGTTCGGGAGCCTGCGCGCCCCGATCAAGCGGGTGTGCGGTCGGGATATGCCGGTGCCGGCGGGGCTGGCGGTCCGGGCTGCCTTACCGAGCGAAGCTCGAATCGAGGCCGCGGTCCGGGAAGTGCTCGCCGGGTAGGCTTGCATCAGAAACAGGGGCCCCGCGGCATCAATGTCCTAGTCTCGTGACCCCCGCT
>DATBWD010000281.1:0-3311 GCA_036515015.1 Tepidiformaceae bacterium | reverse complement strand
AGGGGACGGTCTGGATCGAAGCCCTCTACGGCGCAGGCCGCGTCTTCAAGATTAACGTTGCCGCTACCCGCGGCGCCTATTCCCTGCCCATCAGGGCCGTCGTGCCTGCCATTAGCGCTGACAAAGACTGATGTCGCCGTTCGCTCGCATCAGGCGGTTCCATGCCATCGAGCACGCGACCATCGCGGTGCTCTTCCAGCGCAGGGGAAGGCAGGTGGCGGTGGTCGGCCGCAGCGACTTTTCGGGGTTTCAACTGTACGGCCCGTTCGAGCCCGACGAAGTCGCCTCCGCTCTACAGGAAGCGCTCGAACGACTCGCCGCGGGCGAACGTTACCTCGCCATCACCAACCACTGCGGTACGAATATCCTCGCCACCGGCAGCCTGACAGCCACGGCCGCGCTGCTCGCTGCCGGGAAGGACCGCCGGGGCGGCTGGACACGGGCGATGTCGGCCGCGATCCTCGCCACCATCGCGGCCGCGCCGCTCGGCAGGTTCCTGCAGAAGTGGGTTACCACCGACCCGAGGGTCGGCGGCATTTCGCTCGTCGAGATACGGCACCGCGCCGCGGGCGGTGGCCGTCGCCGGCACTACCGCGTGCTGCTTTCGGCGAACGAGTAGGCTCAGTCGGCTGCCTTGTTTTCGGCGATCACTTTCTGGGCCACGTTCTGCGGGCCCTCGCCATAGTGGTCGAACTCGAGTTCGAAGAGCCCGCGTCCCTGGGTGATTGATCGCAGGTCCGAGGCATAGCGCTGGACTTCGGCGAGCGGCACTTCTGCCTCGACGACGCTCATCCCCGCGTCGGGCACGATGCTGTGGATCTTCGCCCGCTTGGTGTTCAGGTCACTGACGACGTCGCCGGCATATTCGTCCGGCGCGTGGACCCGGATCGTCATGATCGGCTCCAGCAACGTCCCCGAAGCCGAGGCCACCGCCTCCTTCAGAGCCTGCGATGCCGCCAGCTTGAACGACATCTCGCTCGAGTCGACCGGGTGGTGCTTCCCGTCGTAGAGCACGACCTGGCAGTCGGTCAGTTCGAACCCGGCGAAAACACCGTTCGAGGCGGCCTCCACGATTCCCTTCTCGACGGCCGGTATGAACTCCTTTGGCACCGAGCCGCCCACCACCCGCTCGCGGAACTGCAGCCCCGACCCGCGCTCGCCGGGAACCACTTCGATGGCGACACGCGCGTACTGGCCGTGCCCACCAGTCTGCTTCTTGTGCGTGAAGTCGGCCGTCGCTTTCTTCGCGATAGTCTCCCGGTAGGGCACCCGCGGTGTGTTCAACTCGACATCGACGTTGAACTTCCGCCGCAGCCGCTCGATGGTGACGTCGAGATGCGCGTCGCCGAGGCCCGAGAGGATAGTCTCGCCCGTCGCAATGTCGCGGCTCAGCTTGAGCCCCGGATCTTCTTCCACGAGGCGCTGCAGGCTGGGGCCCAGCTTGTCGACGGCGGCCTTCGAAGCCGGCCGCACGGCCATGCTGTAGACCGGGTTCGGGAAGCCGAACTCGTCGAATGTGAACTGCTGCTCCTTCTGGCAGAGCGTATCGCCGGTCGAGGTCTGGGCCAGCTTCGCAACCACGCCGATGTCGCCGGCGTGGAGTTGCGGGACGCCGATTTGTTCCTTCCCGCGCTGAATGTAGATGGTCCCGAGGCGTTCGTCGGAGCCCTTGTTCGCGTTCCACAGGTGCGTGTCGGAAGCAATCGAACCGCTGACGACGCGCAGGTAGGTGAGCTTTCCGACGTACGGGTCCGCCGCCGTCTTGAAGACGAGCACCGCCGTCGGACCGTTGTCGGCCGCGCCCAGTTCGGCGTCGCCCGCCCGGATGGGGTCCCGGTCGGCGGGAGAGGGACCGCTGAACGCGATGTTGTGCAGAAGTTGGCGGACGCCCATCTGGCGCAGTGCCGCTCCGCAGGCCACGGGAATGATGAGTCCGTGGTCGAGGCCGCCGTGGAGGACGCTCCGGAGTTCGTCTTCCGTCAGCTCTTCGTCGGCGAAGTACTTGTTCATCAGGTCCTCGTCGGTTTCGACGATAGCCTCGATGAGCTTGCTGCGGAGTTCCTCCGCCTGTTCCTGGAGTTCGGCCGGGACGTCCCCTTCCTCGCCTGTGTCACCCAGATAGGCTTTCATGTGCAGCAGGTCCACCACGCCCCGGAAGCTGTCGTGCGAACCGATGGGGAGTTGGAGCGGGGCAACTTTTGGCCCCCACTTGGCCCGCAACTGGGTGAGGACACCCTCGAAGTTCGCGTTCTCCCGGTCCATCCGGTTGATGAAGATCATCCGTGGCAGCCCCGCCCGCTCGGCGATCTGCCACACGCGGTCGGTGCCCACCTCCGGGCCTGAGACGGCGTCAACCACGACCAGCGCCACGTCCGCGGCCTGCACCCCGCAGATGACTTCGGAGACGAAGTCCGCGTATCCCGGGGTATCGATGAGGTTGATCTTCCGGCCTTCCCATTCAACCGGTATGAGCGACAGGTTCAAACTGAATTTGCGGCGGTGTTCGTCTTCGTCGTAGTCGCTGACGGTGTTCTGCTCTTCCACGGTGCCCATCCTTGTGGTGGCGCCGCTTACGAACAGGGCCGCTTCCGCGAGTGTGGTTTTTCCAACGCTCCCATGGCCGATGAGGACAACGTTCCGGATGTCCTCGGTTCCATAGACTTTCAAAGGCCTGATCCTCCACGAAGAGAGATAGGACGGTGTACGGATTCTACGCGCCTCGAAACCGCCCCCTCAACCGAGGAGGTGAAGGTAAATCTAATGCGACTGGTAGACTGGAACGACATTTCGCACGAATGTTCTTTTTGCCCATGCGGACCTACGTCGCCATCGACCTCGAAACCACCGGACTCGACCCGGAACGCGACCGCATCACGGAAGTGGGGGCGGTCCGGTTCGATGAGCAGGGCACAGTCCTCGATACCTACCAGTCCTTGGTGAACCCCGGCCGCGAAATCCCGTACTTCATCGAGCAACTCACAGGCGTGACGAACCTGGCGGTGCGAGACGCGCCCGCGCTTGCCGACATCGCCGCGGCGTTCCGGGCGTTCGTCGGCGTAAGCACGCTGGTCGGCCAGAATGTCGGCTTCGACCTCTTCTGCCTCCGGCGGGAAGGCGTCCCCTTGGATGTGTCCGCCGTCGACACCGCCAACCTCTCGCGGCTCCTTTTGCCGGCCCGGCAACCGCGGGGGCTGATGGATCTCGCTGCCGTTCTCGGGGTGGACGCGGCCGAACACCACCGGGCACTGCCCGATGCAAAGACTGCCGCCGGCATCTTCACGGCCCTCCTTCGTCGTCTCGACGAGATCCCG
>DATBWD010000280.1:0-8034 GCA_036515015.1 Tepidiformaceae bacterium | reverse complement strand
CGGGAGACGCGGCAGCATCCGAAGGTCGGCAGTAACAGCGGGCATGGTGTGGGAATACTCCGGGACGAGAATCAGTCCAGATCTATCTTTGCATGTTTGGCGGCTGTTTTTGGTCTCCTGTCGCCGCGCATTGACACGCGAAGCCTGACATTGCTACGTTCCGCGCCTCTTAAACACCGGGGGAGCAACGCCGACATGCCTGACATCCGCTGGATCGAAGATCAGCCGTACTATCCGAAAGCGCCCTTCCTGACGCGGGCGAACGTGGGCGAGGTACTCCCCGAACCACCAAGCCCCGCGGGCTGGGATCTGGTCTTCGGCAGTGGCGGCACCGTCGCCGGCTGGCGTGACTGCGCCATCAATCGGCTCGGCGTCGGCCCCGACGAACTCGACCCCGACCCCAACCGCTGTGACTTCATCGGACTCGTTGGCGGCTATGGCTACCTCAGCGCCACATGGATTCGCGTCTGGGGCGAACGCACGCCCGGCATGTCCGCCGCCGCCATCGATGCCGCCTACTTCGGCGACCACCCCGACGTCCCGCCCTACGTGCCCGAGCCGTGGCACTCCAATCCCGCCACGACCGCCCAGATGGAGAAGTGGCTCGGCTGGACCATGGGCGACATGGACCAGTCCGAACTCGAAGCGGATCGTGTCCTCGCCCGCGAAGTCCGTCACGGCCGCCCCGACTTCAAATCGATGTCAGATGCCGAACTCCTCGACTATGCGGTCAGCCTCAGGCCACTTTGCCGCCGGCTGTTCGACCAGCACATCAACCAGAGCGGTGCCGCGTCCATCGGTCCGGGCGTCATCGCCGCTGTCTGCCAGGCGCTCGGCCGGCCCGCCGACGCGATGCGCCTCATCGCCGGCCTCGGAGGCGTCGATTCGGCCGCTCCTTCATACGCGATGTGGGACCTCAGCCGGGCCGTCCGTCAATCGCGAGCGCTCGCTGCGCTCTTCGACCGCGGGCCGTCCGGCCTCACCGCTACCCTTCGCGCCTCCGAGGATCCCGATGTCCGCGCCTTCGTTTCGGAGCTAGACGCGTTTCTCGCCGAATTCGGGTCGCGGGGGCCGAACGAGTGGGACATCATGTCGGAGACCTGGGAGACGAATCCCGACCTCGTGCTCGCGGCAATCGACCGCATGCGCCTCACTCCCGACGAGGAATCACCGACCAGCCACCAGCATGCCCGCGAATCGGAGCGCGGGCGCATCCGTACGGAAATACGCGAAGCCCTGCAGGGCGACCCTGAGTCCCTCGCCCAGTTCGACGCGGGCATGGCCAGCGCCGCGACCTTCGTCCCCGGCCGCGAGCGTTCCAAGACAAACATCATCCGCGTCATCGAGGAAACCCGCATGGCGATCTGGGAGATCGGGCGCCGGGCTGTCGAACGAGGCGAGATCGATCGCCCGCAGGACATCTGTTTCCTCTTCGAAGACGAACTTCGCGACCTGGCCGATGGCCGGCTGACTGGCATTCGGCTCCTCGTCGAAGCCCGCCGCGCGCACTACGACTGGCTGCTGACGCTCGAACCACCCTTCATCATCAACGGCCCACCGCCCCCGAACACCACCTGGCCCAGGCGCTCCGACCATTCTTTCGCCGCTGTGGTCGCCGGCGAGGAACTGCGCGGCGTCGCTGGCTGCGCCGGTATCGCCCGCGGCACCGCCCGCATCGTCCTCGACCCGCTCGACCCGACTGTCCTCCAGCCCGGCGACATTCTCGTCGCGCCCATGACAGACCCGGCCTGGACCCCGCTGTTCGTCCCCGCCGCGGGAGTCGTGGTCAATGTGGGAGCGCCCCTGAGCCATGCCATCATCGTCAGCCGGGAACTTGGCATTCCCTGTGTCGTCTCGGTCACCGATGCGACCCGCCGTATCCCCGATGGCGCACTCATCGAGGTCAACGGGGACGCCGGGACGGTCACCGTCCTCGAACTGCCCTGAGGACCGCCCCCCGCCGCTTGTCTTGGCTCGCCTCACCCCGGATGATTGCGGCCATCCGGCGTCCAGGGATTGCCATGCCGCGCCTCACGCCCGCCGACGAATTCTTCTACCACCAGATCCCGGAACCGCTCCCAAACGTCGTGACCTTCCACGACCACTGGCGCGAAAGCCTCTTCTTCGTCATGCACCCGGTTGCCGGCGATGGCGACGTCCTCATCCTCACGCTTGCGCACTTCCCGAAACGCGAGGAGATGGATTCGCTCCAGATGTGCCGGCTCGGCGGCAACCTGGTCTTCGCCCGCCATTCCCGCCCCTACGACGGCGACCCCCACACCATGTCCGTTGGTCCCGTCGCCATCGATATCGCGGAGCCGTACCGGACGGTCAATCTCCACGTGGACCCGGCCACCTCGCCAATCGGGCTCGACGTAACGTTCACCGCCCGGACGCGCGAATGCGGACTCCGCCGCGGGACCATGAAGCGCGGCCACGAAACCATCTGGGACCAGAGCCACATGATCCAGTCGGGCTGGTACAACGGCACCTACACTCACGCCGGCCAGACCTTCGAAGTCAGCAACTGGTGGGGTCAGCGCGACCATTCCTGGGGCATCCGCGACCACGCGCGCTGCCCGCTCTGGATGTGGCTCGCCATCCAGCTTCCCGACGGCATGCTCGCGATCTGGAACTGGGAGCACGCGAACGGCCACCGCGTCTACCTCGACGGTTGCTGGGCGCCCTCCGACATGAGTGACCCGGTCCAGGTGGTCGAATTCGCGCACGACCTGCACTGGACGGACTCATCCGGCAAACGCACCAGCTATGACCGCGATGGCTCGAACGTCGCCGGTCTCGAAGGCAGCATCTCGGTTCGACTCGAAGACGGCCGCGAGTTCAGTATCGAAGGGCAGGGGCGCTGGCACGCGCGCTATGGGCCCTACGGAGGCGGCCAGCTGCACATGCATCTCCGCACATCAGACGGTCGCGAAGGCACCGCCGCCTACGAGATCACCGGCGCCCACCATCATCACTTCTTCCCGGTCCCTCGCGCCGAAAACCTGCCGGGCTGAGGACCGGTTGTGCACTCGAATGGTACCGGGGGAGGGATTCGAACCCACATGCCTTTCGGCCGCGGAGTTTAAGTCCGCTGCGTCTGCCATTCCGCCACCCCGGCCCGTGAACCTACAACCGACGATAAGTCTCTCCTGAGAACCGCCGCAAGGCCAAGTAGCCCTGATTGCCCTCCACTCCTTGACTATATCGTCGTACAACGATAGAGTGCACGGATGGGCGAAACCATTCCCGAAACATCACCGGGGGCGCAGGGCGTCGTGTCGCGACTGATCCGACCCGGCTGCGCAACCTCCGGCTGCTCGCGGATGGCGCGCTCAACGTCGGGGGGACCGTCGAGCGGCTGGACATGAGCCAGGCGAGCATTAGCAAGCAACCGCGGATCCTCTAAGAACCGGGCCTTGTGGGTCGAGGCAGCTGGCATTGCCGCCTGCCACACATCGTCCACTCTGGCCCAACCCTGCGATTTCGCCTGTGCCTGCCAGCGCCGGTGGACTATCGCTGCTTGATTGAAAAGGAATCGAACAATGAATGTCGGCCCCCTTGCCACCCTCGGCCGCTGGTCTCACGCCCACCGCGGCGCTGTCATCTCCGCCTGGGTTGTGGTCACGCTGGCGCTCGCCGTCTTCGCGCCACGGCTCCAGGGTGCGCTCTCCGGTGCGATGTGGGAGGTGAACGGCAGCGACTCCCTCGCCGCCCGCGAGATTATCGACGAACAATTCGGCGGGTTCTCCTCGCAGTCGGCCGTGGTCGTCATCCACAGCGACACCCACACGGTCGGGTCGGCCGAATTCGACGCAGCCATCGCCGATGCGACCGCCGCTCTCGCCGAGGAGCCGGCCTTCACGCCGCCCGCGCCGCCCCAGCCGAGCCCCGACGGCCACACGGTGATGCTCCAGGCCGGCGCCCTCGTTGACCCCACGGAGGCCGTCCGCGCCGCGGAAGACCTGTCGCATCGCATCGGCGAGCTGAGCACCGACGAAGTGCAGTTCGCCCTGACGGGCTCACCCGCGTTCTGGGGCGACTTCAACGCCGAAAACGAAGAGGGGATGCTCAAGGCGGAAATGCTGACCTGGCCGATCACCGCCGTGATCCTCGTGCTTGCCTTCGGCACGCTGGCCGCCGCCGGCCTGCCGTTGATCCTGACCGCAGCCGGGCTCATCTCCGCGATGGGCATCCTCTTCGGCATCACACAGTTCATGGACCTCTCTATCTGGACTTTGAACTTCGCGATGATGTTCGCCCTCGCGCTCGGCATCGATTACGCGCTCTTCATCGTCACCCGCTTCCGCGGGGCGCATCATGCCCATCCCAACAACATCAGGACAGCCGTCGGCGTGACCATGGATACGGCCGGCAAGGCCGTGCTGTTTAGCGGCATCACGGTGCTCATCAGCCTCTCGGCGGTGCTGCTCGTCCCCATCCCCGCGTTCCGTTCGATGGCGGCCGGGATGATGCTGGCAGTCGCGCTCGTGCTGCTTGCGGCGATGACGCTGCTGCCCGCCGTCCTCGGCCCGTGGATCGAACGCCTCGCGCTGCCGTGGCATTCGATCGGAGAACACCGGAGCCCGTGGTGGGCCGCCTTCGCGGACCGCGTCAAGCAGCATGCAGGAATCCTTGCCGTCGGTTCTGTCGCTGTCTTGCTCCTCCTCGCGACGCCGCTCCTGGCGCTCGAAACCGGCATGCCCGGGATCAACGTCCTCCCGAAGGACCGCCAGGCGCGCGCCGGCTACGACATGCTCGCAGCCGCCTTTGGCCCCGGTGGCCCCGGCCCCTACCAGATCGTGGTCCCGGCCGGAATCGACCCCGGCGAGGTAGCCGCGGCAGTCTCCGCGACCGAAGGCATCGCGGCCGTCTTCCCGGTGCAGCCGGGCGCCAACGGCGCCTCGCTTGTAACCGCCATCGCGACCACGGACCCGTCGAGCAAGGACTCGATCGCGCTCGTCGGCACGCTCCGCGACAGGCTCCCGGACGAGGTGCTTGTCGGCGGTCCCGTTGCCGAGAACCGCGACCTCGACAAGACCCTGCGCGAGCGCGCTCCGCTGGTGATGGGCGTGGTGCTCGTGCTCGGGTTCATCCTCCCCTTGTTCGCGCTGCAGGCCGTCTTCATCGCGGTCGCCGGTGTCATCTTCAACCTCCTGTCCGTTGCGGCCGCCTTCGGTGTCGGCGCACTGGCGTTCCAGCATGGCTGGGCGGCGGGACCGATGGGCTTCGAGAGCCAGGGCTACCTCACGTCGTGGGCGCCGCTCTTCTTCTTCGCGCTGGTCTTCGCCATTTCGATGGACTACACGGTCTTCCTGCTTGCCTCGGCGCGCGAGCACTTCGAACGCTCGAACGACCCGGACGAGGCCGTCCAGGGCGGACTCGCACACACGGGGCGTCCGATTGTCGCCGCGGCCGGCGTGATGGTGGCCGTGTTCTTCACGTTCGCTGCTGCCGGCACGCTGCCGATGAAGGAGATGGGCCTCATCCTCGGCACCGCGGTACTGCTCGATGCGATGCTCGTGCGGCTCGTGCTTGTGCCCGCCGTCCTCTACCTCGTCGGGCGGCGCGCATGGTGGCTCCCGCACTGGGCCGACCGCCTCCTGCCCGACGTCCGCTTCGCGCACTGACCTGGAAATGATCCAAAGGAAGGATTTCGAAGACATGTCTGAAGTAGGAGAGGCCCGGCGCTCGCGGAGTGCCGGGCGGGCATTCACGACGTTCATGGCATCGAACGGCGGCCGGGCCGTGCGGTTCGGGCTCGGAGCCGCGCTCATCGTCACCGGCGTATTCACGGGCCCGCCCGCCGGATACGTCATCGCTGTCTTCGGGCTCCTGCCGATTGCGTCGGGGGCGTTCAACCTCTGCCCCGTCGCGCCCCTCTGGGGCGGACACTTCCTTGGCGCGAAGTACTGCGCCCGTCCGCAGGCTGATGGATCCAACGAAGGGAAAGCCACGTAATCAGACGCGTGGCCCGGCACGCCCCGGGCACCGGGGTGGCGTCTCCCACGCACCCTAGGGACGGTACGGCACCGCCGTCTGACCAAGCTGGCTCCGCAGAATAGGCTGGGCGTCTTCGACGAACTCGCACAGCAACGCGCGCGTGTCCCGCGGGTCGATGATGTCCTGGCCGGTCGACTCCGCGGTCCGGTACGGAGAGGCGATCGCCTTGAGCCGCGCCTCGATCTCCGCCCGCTTCTGTTCGGGGTCTGGCGACGCTTCGATGTCGCGGCGGTACGCGGCCGAAGCCCCGCCCTCAATGTGCATCGAACCCCAGTTCGCCGACGGCCAGCAGTAGCGACGAAACATCCCCGATGGCCGGTGCTGGCACTGCCCCGCTACGCCATACAACTGGCCCACCACAACCGTCGCCCACGGCATCGTGCTGTCGCATGTCGCCATCACCAGCCGCGCCCCCGCCCGTTCGATACCCTTCCGTTCCGAATCGAGCCCGACCATGAACCCGGGTTCGTCGGCAAACGAAACCAGCGGGAGGTGGAACGTGTCACACAACTGGATGAGCCGCATCACCTTCTCGCCGCCGGCAACGTCCGTGGATGCCCCGAACAGCGGGTTGTTCGCCATCACGCCGACGGGGTAGCCGTTCAGCCGTGCCAGCCCCGTGATGCGTGCCCGCCCGTACGCAGGTGCGATTTCGAAGAACGACCCCCGGTCCACCACAGCGTTGATGACCTTGTGGCCGTCGTAGGCTCGCCGCCGGTCGCGGGGAATGATGTTGACCAGCGCCTCCTCGCGGCGTTCCGGGTCGTCGCCCGTTTCCACGCGCGGCGCCATCTCCCAGACGTTCGACGGCAGGTACCCCAGGAACCGCCGGATCATCGCGAATGCCTCTTCCTCGGTCCCGGCGAGGTTGTCGATGACGCCGCTCTGGGTTGTGTGCATCTGGTATCCGCCCAGTTCCTCCTTCGTCACGTCGTAGCCCAGCGCCGCCTTCACCACTGGCGGTCCTCCGGGGAACAGTTGGGAGGTGCCCTTCACCATCAGGTTGAAGTGGGCCATGCAGGCATTCACCGCCGGAAGCCCGGCCACGGAGCCGAGCACCGCCGAGACCACCGGGGCAATCCGCAACAACGCAACGTCAGGCGCCGTGAACGAATTGCCGTCGGGAAGATAGGTGCGGCCCAGTTCTTCGAATGAACGCACGCTCCCGCCTGCGGCATCCAGCAGCCGGATGTACGGCACCCGCCACTCGATCGCCCGGCGATTCGCGGCCAGCTCCATCCCGAGGCCGCCGTGGCTGCTACCGCCCGACCCTCCCCGCACCGTGAAGTCTCCACCGGTGACCACCACTTTCCGGCCATCGACCCGGCAGAATCCCTCGACCGCCGCGCGCGGAGTAAGCCGCTTCAGTCGCTCCTCTTCGTCCTCGCCCTGGCCCATCAGCCCCATGAACTCACGGAACGACCCGGGGTCCGCGAAGAGGTCGATGCGCTCGCGGACAGTCAGCTTGCCCTGCGCATGTTGCCGCGCCACCCCCTCCTCGCCTCCCATGCGGCGTGCCAGTTCCTGGCGGAGATGCAACTCGTCGACTTCGGCCTGCCAGCCGGTCGGTTCTGTTTCGTTACCCATGGGCCCTCTTCCGTTTCTACGTGAGCGTGCGGTGCGCTTCCGGCTGCTGGCTGGATTTCGGCGAAGCAGGGATAAATTGACGCGCCTTGCGGCCGCCTTATACTCGGCCGGGTGATCGAGGGGGTCAAGAACGTGGGGCCGGCAGCCGGGCGTGGCGGCTGCGTCGTCGGCGCGGGGCGAACCGAGTGAGTCTCGTCGCCCCCGGGCCTGCCACGGCCCTCCAGGGGCTCACGATCCTCGAATGTTCTCACGGCGTTGCGGCTGCCTACTGCGGCCGCCTTCTCGCCATGTACGGTGCCCGCGTGGTCCTGGTCGAGCCTCGGGATGGCAGCCGCCTGCGTCGCGTACCGCCTGCTTCCTGCGACGGGAACCCCGCGGAGTCGGGCGCACCGTTTCTCACGCTCGCCGCCGGCAAAGAGTCGATCACACTCGACTTCGACTCCA
>DATBWD010000279.1:0-3259 GCA_036515015.1 Tepidiformaceae bacterium | reverse complement strand
GCCGGTATCGCCTCCGCCAAGAATGACGACCTTCTTGCCTTCGGCACTGATGAACGACTCGGGCGGGATTTCGTCGCCGGCGTTCTTTCGGTTTTGGAGCGGAAGGTAGTCCATGGCGAGGTACACACCCCGCAGTTCGCGTCCCGGGACATCAAGGTCGCGTGCGTGCGTTGCGCCACCGGCAAGGCAGATCGCGTGGAACTGGTGGTGCAGGTCGCGGATGTCGAGATCGACGCCGATATTGACCCCGGGCCTGAAGACAACCCCTTCGGCCGCCATCTGCTCGAGTCGCCGATCGAGGAAGCGCTTTTCCATCTTGAAATCTGGGATGCCGTAGCGAAGGAGCCCACCGATGCGGTCGTCGCGCTCGAAGATGGTGACGGCATGCCCGGCGCGGGCCAACTGCTGGGCACAGGCGAGGCCCGCGGGACCTGAGCCGATCACCGCCACCGACTTGCCGGTCGCCACGCGCGCCGGCTGGGGCTCTATCCAGCCAGCTTCGTAAGCATGCTCGATGATTGAGAGCTCGATCTGCTTGATCGTCACCGGATCGTTGTTGATGCCGAGCACACACGCCGCCTCGCATGGTGCCGGACACAGACGCCCCGTGAAGTCGGGGAAATTGTTCGTCGCGTGGAGGCGTTCGATGGCCTCGCGCCAGCGGTCCCGATAAACAAGATCGTTCCAGTCGGGGATGATGTTGCCCAGCGGGCAGCCCTGGTGGCAGAAGGGGATACCACAGTCCATGCAGCGGGCAGCCTGTGCCTTCAGCTTCTCGACGGGGAAGTCTTCGTAGACCTCGAGCCAATCATGGACACGTTCCTCGACTGGCCGGCGTGTTGGGGTTTCGCGCGGAAACTCCATGAAGCCGGTTACCTTAGCCATGCGTTGCTCCGACGGTATCCGCGGCTTCCCGGGTTTCGGCCCTGGCCCTCTGTTCTTCGAGCACCCGCCGGTACTCGCGAGGCATCACCTTGACGAACCGCTTCGCGACGGCCGGCCAGTCTCCGAGAAGGGCACGAGCCACCGTGCTCCCGGTCAGTTCGGCGTGACGTTCCATCAGGCCCTGTACCAGGTCCAGGTCCTCGGGTTCCTCGAGCGATTCAAGGAGGACCATCTCCATGTTGCAGTGGTTGGCAAAGTCAAGATTTGCGTCGTAGACGTAGGCGATCCCGCCGCTCATCCCGGCGCCGAAGTTCCTTCCGGTGCGGCCGAGCACTACCACCCGGCCGCCAGTCATGTACTCGCAGCAGTGGTCACCGGTGCCCTCGACCACCGCGACAGCGCCGCTGTTCCGCACGGCGAAGCGCTCACCGGCGACTCCCCGAAAGAAGGCCGCGCCACTCGTGGCCCCGTAGAGCGCAACATTTCCAATGAGGATGTTCTCCTCGGGCAGGAATGTCGCGTTCTTCGGAGGAAAGACGACCATCTTGCCGCCGGAGAGCCCCTTGCCAACGTAGTCATTGGCGTCGCCTTCGAGCGTCATCGTCATCCCGGCCGGGACGAAGGCGCCGAAGCTCTGGCCGGCTGAGCCGGTGAAGTTCAGCCGGATGGTGTCGTCGGGCAAGCCATTGAAGCCGTAACGGCGGGTGAGTTCGCTCCCCAACATCGTCCCAACCGTCCGGTTGACGTTTCGGATCGGCATGTCGATGCTGACCGGTTCCCCGCGTTCGAGCGCCGGAGCAGCGAGACGCAGGAGCTCCTTGTCGAGCGCTGCCTCCAAGCCATGGTCCTGGGTGGTGACGCAATGGGTCGCGACGTCTTCACCAACGTCGGGCCGATAGAGTATGGCCGACAAATCAAGACCCTGGGCCTTCCAGTGGTCCACGGCCCGCCGCATGTCGAGGAGGTCGCTACGGCCGATCATCTCGTCGAGGGTCCGGAAGCCAAGCTTCGCCATGTACTCTCGCACTTCCTCGCCCACGAACTGGAAAAAGTTCACGACGTGTTCGGCGCGGCCCTCGAACTTCTCTCGCAGCTTCGGGTTCTGGGTGGCGATGCCCACCGGGCAGGTGTCGAGGTGGCAGACGCGCATCATGACGCAGCCCATGACGACGAGCGGCGCGGTGGCAAATCCGTACTCCTCGGCCCCGAGGAGGGCGGCAATAACCACGTCGCGGCCGGTCTTCAGCTGGCCGTCCGTTTGGACGACGATCCGGTCTCGAAGCTTATTGAGGACGAGCGTCTGCTGGGTCTCAGCGAGACCCAGTTCCCACGGGATACCGGCATGCTTGAGTGAGGTAAGGGGGCTCGCGCCGGTCCCTCCGTCGTGCCCGCTGATGAGCACCACGTCGGCCTTGGCCTTCGCGACGCCGGCAGCAACAGTGCCCACGCCGACCTCCGCGACCAGCTTGACGTTGATTCGTGCCTGCGGGTTGCTGTTCTTCAGGTCGTGGATGAGTTGAGCGAGGTCCTCGATCGAGTAGATATCGTGGTGGGGGGGCGGACTGATAAGGCCGACGCCCGGCATTGCATGGCGCACCTCCGCAATCCATGGGTAGACCTTGTGGCCCGGAAGCTGTCCGCCTTCGCCTGGCTTGGCCCCCTGGGCCATCTTGATCTGGAGCTCATCGGCGTTGACCAGGTACTCGCTGGTCACACCAAACCGGC
Organism: Tepidiformaceae bacterium; assembly: GCA_036515015.1. Lineage (GTDB taxonomy): Bacteria > Chloroflexota > Dehalococcoidia > Tepidiformales > Tepidiformaceae > DATBWD01. Next base: position 649 of record DATBWD010000279.1, on the reverse strand, counting down.
CAGACGCCACCTGCTTGATTGCGCTACGGCGGATGTCGCCGTTCGCGTCAGGTGTGTAACGGCGCCGATCTTCGCCGCCTTCACCCGTGTTGCTCTTGCCCCCAATGCGGTTCATGGCGATCGCGAGCGTCTCGTGTGCTTCGGCCGAGATCGAACCGTAGGACATCGCGCCGGTGGCGAACCGCCTGAACAGGTTCTCGACCGGTTCAACTTCCTCGAGCGGGATGGGATCACGGTCGGGCTTTAGCTCGAACAGGCCGCGGAGTGTCGCCATGCGCTCGCTCTGGTCGTCGACCAGACGGGAATACTCCCGGAAGATTTCCCACTTCCCGGTCCGGGTGGCGTGCTGGAGCTTGAAGACCGTGTCGGGGTTGAACAGGTGGTGCTCCCCGTCTCGCCGCCACTGGTACTGGCCGCCCCACTGGAGCTCCCGGAGACCGCCATCGCGCTGCGGATAGGCCCTCTCGTGGTGCGCCAGGACCTCGACGCCAATTTCATCGATCGAGACGCCACCGATTCGCGAAACCGTCTTCGTAAAGTACTTGTCGACAAGCGGTTCCGACAGTCCTATAGCCTCAAAGATCTGGGCCCCGCGGTAACTCTGGATCGTCGAGATGCCCATCTTGGACATGACCTTGACGACGCCCTT